>JBJMKE010000057.1:0-8647 GCA_045806005.1 Gaiellaceae bacterium | reverse complement strand
GCGGGCCTACACTGAGACTGATGCTGGAACGCGCCCAGACCCGCGCTCTGCCGCTCCTCAACAAGAGCGCTGACATCACGCCGGCGCTCAATGCCTGCTGCGGGGCTTGCCGAACCTGCATGACCACGAACGTGGCCACAGCCGGCATAGCCGCTCTCTCCTGGGTCGCTCTCCGGCGGCGCCGACTCCTCAGACGGCGTTAAATCGCCAAAGACCCCTACTAGTACGCGACCGCGCCGCGGCCGGTCGCCGCGGCGTGCTTCTGCTCGTCGGCGCGGTAGCTCGAGCGGACGAGCGGGCCGGAGAAGACCGAGCCGAAGCCGAGCGCCTCACCCTGTTCCCGGAACCAGCGGAACTCGTCCGGGTGCACCCAGCGGTCGATCTGTGCGTGCTTCGCGCTCGGCTGCAGGTACTGGCCGATGGTGACGACGTCGACGCCATTCGCGCGCAGGTCGCGCATCGTCTCGACGACCTCCTCGTTCGTCTCGCCGAGGCCGACGATGATCCCCGACTTGGTCAGCACCGGATAGTCCGCGAGCTCCTTGGCCCTGCGCAGCAGCCACAGCGCGCCGTCGTAGCTCGCCTTGGCGCCCCGCATCCGCGCGTGCAGGCGGCGGACGGTCTCGATGTTGTGATTGAACACCTCCGGCCGCGCGCCGAGCACCGTCCGCAGAGCCTCCTCCTCGACGCCGAGGAAGTCGGGCGTCAGCACCTCGACCGAGGCCTCCGGCAGCTTCGCCTTCAGCGCGCGGATCGTCGCCGCGTAGTGGGCGGCGCCGCGGTCGGGGACGTCGTCACGGTCGACCGAGGTGACGACGACGTGCTTGAGCTGCATCTGGGCCGCGGCCTGCGCGAGCCGCAGCGGCTCGAGCGGGTCGGGCGGCGACTCGGGCTTGCCGGAATGGACGTAGCAGTAGCGACAGGCGCGCGTGCACGTGTCGCCGAGGATCTGGAAGGTCGCGGTGCCGCGCCCCCAGCACTCCGAGATGTTCGGGCAGCGCGCCTCCTCGCAGATCGTGTGCAGCGAGAGGCCGTGCACGAGCTTCTGGACGTCGAAGTACGAGCCGTCCCTGGAGGGTGCCCGCACCTTCATCCACTCGGGCCGGCGGGGCCGCTCTGCGACGGGAAGCGATGACTCCATGGCCGCGTTCCAGTCTATGTGTCGAGGGGGGACGAACCGCTGCTAGCCTGAAACGGACTGAAGAGTCCGCTTTACGTAGAAAGGAGTCGAATGAGCCGCCATTCCACGAATCCCTGGGTCGTACTCGTCGTCGTCTGCCTCGCGCAGTTCATGGTCGTCCTCGATGCGACGATCGTGAACGTCGCGTTGCCCCACATCCAGACCTCGCTCGGCTTCACCGAGGCGAGCCTGCAGTGGGTCATCAACGCGTACACGCTCGTCTTCGCAGGCTTCCTGCTGCTCGGCGGGCGCGCCGGCGACCTCCTGGGACGGAAGCGGCTCTTCCTCATCGGCCTCGTCGTCTTCACCGCGGCGTCGTTCCTGAACGGCATCGCGTCCACCTCGGGGATGCTCATCGGCTTCCGGGCCCTGCAGGGGTTCGGCGCGGCGCTCATCTCGCCGGCGGCGCTCTCGATCATCTCGACGACCTTCGCGGAGGGGAAGGAACGCGCCCGGGCGCTTGCCGTCTGGGCCGCGATCGCCATCGGCGGCTCGGCGGTCGGCCTCGTGCTCGGCGGCGCGCTCACGCAGGCCTTCTCCTGGCGCTGGATCTTCTTCGTCAACGTCCCGGTCGGCATCGCCGCGTTCTTCGCCGCTCTGCGGCTCGTGCCGGAGTCGAAGGACGAGCACGCCCACAAGGGCTACGACATCGCCGGCGCCGTCACGGTCACGGGCGGGCTGATGGTGCTCGTCTACGGGCTCGTGAACTCGGCCACGCACGGCTGGAGCTCGACGGTGACGATCGTCTCCTTCGTCCTGGCGGTGGCGCTGCTCACGGCGTTCGTCCTGATCGAGCAGCGCTCGGCGGAGCCGCTCGTCCGGCTCTCGATCTTCCGCGTGCGCTCGCTGCTGACGGCGAACCTCGCGATGTTCCTCGCCTTCTCGGGGATGTTCGCGATGTTCTTCTTCAACTCGCTGTACATCCAGAAGATCCTCGGCTTCGGGCCGCTCAAGGCCGGCGTCTCGTTCCTGCCGTTCACGGCCGGCGTCATGGTCTCGGCGGGTCTCGCCTCGAGCCTGGCGCCGCGCATCGGCGTGCGGCCCGTCGCCGCGGCCGGCATGGTGCTGACGATCGTCGGGATGATCCTCTTCGCCCGGATGCCGGTCGACGGCGTGTACGCGGCCGACGTCCTGCCGGGGATGCTCATCGGCTCGCTCGGGATGGGCGCCATCTTCATGCCGCTGACGCTCGTGGCGACGACAGGCCTCGAGAACGAGGATCAGGGGCTCGCCTCCGGGCTGTTCAACACCTCGCAGCAGGTCGGCGGCGCACTCGGCCTCGCGATCCTCACGACGATCGCCGCCAGCCATACGAGCGGCAAGGGCGCGGCTGCTCTCGTGCACGGCTTCCATTACGCCTTCGCCGGCGCGGCCGTGCTGGTGGGCCTTGCCCTCGTCGTGCTGCTCGCGCTTCTGCGGAAGCGCGACGTGGCCCGGATCGAGGCCGAGGCCAGGACCGACGACGAGCCGGTGTTCGCCAGCTGATGACCGAGCTCCGCGCGGACGCCCGGCGCAACCACGAGCGGGTCCTCGACGCGGCGACAGAGGCATTCGCCGCGTCGGGCCCCGACGCCAGCATCGACGAGATCGCGCGGCTGGCCGGTGTCGGCCACGGCACCGTCTTCCGCCGCTTCCCGACCAAGGACGACCTCATGGTCGCGGTGATCGCACGTCACGTCGCGGAGATGAAGGCGCTCGCGGAAGAGGCCCTCGCAGCGGAGGATCCCGGCGAGGCCTTCTTCGCCTTCGTCCAGCAGGTGGCGGAGCTGAACATGCGCACGCCGGGCCTGCACCGCTGCGTCGTGCACTGCGGGGGCAAGCCGGGCTCCGCCGAGCTCGAGAAGCTCGTGGAGCGCATCGTCGCGCGGGCGCAACGAGCAGGCGCGGTGCGGCGCGACGTGACGCCGGCGGACGTGCCGCTGCTCGTGCGGTCGGCGCTGACCTCGGCGCCGCCGGGACTGTGGCGTCGCTACCTCGACGTCGTGCTCGACGGCCTGCGCGCCTAGGAGGCCTTGGCGAAACAGTGGCTGTGCCGCAGGGCCGCGCTGAGCGTCGCGACTCCTCGCTTCGCTCGTCGGCCGGCTTCGCCGGCTGCTGCGTCCTCGGTCGCGCCCGTAGCCTCCGGCTACGAACGCTCCCTGCGTCCTTGCCTCGCCACGCCCATCGCACCCCTGCGACGAGCACCGTCCCGCCAAGACCTCCTAGACTCCGGCCGTGCCCGGCTGGTTCGTCCGCAACCTCCGCGAGATGAAGTGGTGGCGGCGTCCGGGCCGCGGCTTCGTGTCCGAGCTCGTTGACGACGACAGGCAGGTCGGCGTCAACCTCTTCGTCCTCGGCCCCGGGGAGCCGATGTCGATGTACCACTGGGAGTCGGACCAGGAAGGCTTCCTCGTCCTCTCGGGCGAGGCGCTCCTGATCGTCGAGGACGAAGAGCGTCCCCTGCGGCAATGGGACTATGTCCACTGCCCGGTGCCCGTCCCGCACACGATCGTCGGCGCCGGCTCGGGGCCGTCCGCGATCCTGGCGCTCGGGGCGCGCGAGCATCAGGACGGCGACGACTGGGGCGGCTACCCGTACTCGGATGTCGCGATGAAGCACGACGCGAGCGCCGAGGAGGAGACGACGGATCCCGAGATCGCCTACGCGCGCTTCCCGGGCCGGCAGGACGCCGAGTTCCAGGAGGGCTGGCTGCCCTAGCCGGGCGTGGAATGGCGCGCGTGCTCGCGCGCCTGCGTGTCGAGCCGTTCCTCGGCCTCGAGCAGGTGCCCCCGAATCGCCCAGGCGTGCGCCGCGCCGCGCGGCACGTTCTCGTCGCGGAAGTGCCGGGCGGCGACCGCCGCGTGCGCTGCGGCCTGTTCGAGCTCGGCGGCTACTTCCTCGTAGAGGCCGGCGGCCCTGTCGAGCTGCTCGCTCACGGCTCCGCCAGCTGCGCGTGCAGCGGCTGCGGCCAGAGACCTGCGCCGTCCTCCGCCGGCAGCTCCTCGAGCTCGAGCCCGAAGACGTCCCCGAGCGCAGCGGCCGCGTGCGGCCGCACCTCGTCGACCGCGACCGCCCGGTCGAGCTCGCACGCGATCGTCGTGAACGTCGCGTCCTCGAGCCCGCAGGCCGTGATCCAGTCGGTGAACGGAGCCGGGTCGAGATCGACGTTGAGCGCGTAGCCGTGCGTCGTCACCCAGCGGGAGACGTGGACGCCGATCGAGGCGATCTTCCGCGGCGGGCGCTGGAGCCAGACGCCGGTCAGGCCTTCGAGCCTCGTGCCTTCGACGCCGAGCGATCGGAGCGTGGCTATCAGCGCGTCCTCGAGGTTGCGGACGTACTGCTTCACGTCGCGGCCGTGCCGCTTGAGGTCGAGGATCGGGTAGCAGACCAGCTGGCCCGGGCCGTGGTAGGTGGACTTGCCGCCGCGGTCGGTCTCGACGACCTCCACCTCCGCGCCGTCGGGGACGTGGAGCTCGGCCGACTCGTCGGTGCGCCGGCCGAGGGTCACGACGGGCGGGTGCTCGAGCAGGACGATCGTGTCGGGGATCGCGCCCTGCGAGACCGCGCCCGCGAGGGAGCGCTGCAGCTCCCACGCCTCGAGGTACGGCACCTCGCCGAGCTGGAGCAGGTAGCCGCCGGTCGCCACGCGCTCAGGCTAGCTTGGCGGGCATGGGCGGAGTCGTGCTCGTCGAGGGGATCACCGACCGCATCGCGCTCGAGGCGGCGGCGGCGAAGCTCGGGCGAGATCTCGTCCGCGAGGACATCCGGGTCGTCCCGATCGGCGGCGCGCAAGCGATCGGTCGAGCGTTCGCGGCGCACGAAGGCGAGCGGGTCGCCGGTCTCTGCGACAGCCCGGAGGAACGCTGGTTCCGCCGCGTGCTGGGCGACGCGACCTACGTCTGCGTCGAGAACCTCGAGGACGAGCTGGTTCGCGCACTCGGTGCCGAGCGGGTCGAGGAGGTCCTGGCCGGCGAGGGCGACTTGGAGACCTTCCGCAACTTCCAGAATCAGCCGGCCTGGCGCGGCCGCCCGGTCGAGGCGCAGCTGCGCCGCTGGTTCCACGCCGCCGACCGGCGGGCGACGCGCTACCCGCCGCTCCTGATCGCGGCGCTCGAGCCGGACGAGATCCCGGCGCCCCTCGCGGGAGTCCTTGCCCATATCTGAGCCCTGGTCCTCCCGCCGGCCGCAAGCCGAGCAGCACGTCGACGAAGAGCGTGCGCGTCGTCTCGTCAGAGAGCAGTTTCCCGAGCTTCCGGCCGACGAAGTAAGGCTCGTCAGCGAAGGCTGGGACTACGTCGTCCACCGGGTCGACGGCGAGTGGGCTTTCCGGTTCCCGCGCCGCGAGGTGGTCGTGCCGGGCACCGAGCGCGAGATCGCGGTGCTGCCGCTGCTGGAGGTGCCGCTGGCGATCCCGCGGCCGGAGTACGTCGGTGTGCCGAGCGACGAGTACCCGTGGCCGTTCTACGGCGCCCGGTACATCTCAGGTGAGGAGGCGGCCGGGCTGGACGACGACGCTCGGGCGCGAATGGCGCGTCCGCTCGCGCGCTTCCTGCGCGTGTTGCACGGGCACGCCCTCGACCTGCCGGTCGACCTCCAGCGCCGCTCCGACATGCCCTACCGCGTCCGACGGACACGGCAGGCGCTCACCGCGATCGGCGACTTGTGGCCGGCGCCGACCCGCGTGGAGGACGTGTTGCGCGAGGCCGAGGCGCTGCCGCCGGCCGTGCCGACGGCAGTCGTCCACGCCGACCTCCACTTCCGGCAGGTCCTGGTGCACGAAGGGGAGCTGAGCGGCGTGATCGACTGGGTCGACGTCTGCCGCGCCGATCCCGGCGTCGACCTGCTGCTCTACTGGAGCTTCCTGCCGCCTGCCGGGCGCGGAGCTTTCCTCGGCGAGTACGGCCCCGTCGCCGACCACTCGCTCCTCCGCGGCCGTGTGCTGGCGCTGTTCCTCAACGCGATCCTTGCCCGCTACGGCCGTGACGAGGGCGTAGCCGCCGTGGCGGCCGAGGCCGTGGCGAGTCTCGAGCGGACGGTGCTCGACTAGAGCTGCCGCTGAGCGGCTACTCGCCTTCGCCCTCCCAGCTCTCGAGCCTCTCGCGCAGGTCGCGGAGGAAGCGGCCCGCGAGGGCGCCGTCGACGAGCCGGTGGTCGTAGGTGAGCGTGATGTTCATCATCGGCTTGATCGCGATCGCGTCGTTGCCGTTCTCGTCCTCGACGACCCACGGCCGCTTCACGAGGGCGTAGGTGCCGAGGATCGCCGACTGCGGCTGGCTGATCACCGGCGTGCCGTGGAAGGTGCCGTAGCCGCCCGGGTTCGTGATCGTGAAGGTACCGCCCTGGACGTCGTCCGGCACGAGCTGCTTGTTGCGCGCCTTGGCCGCGATCTCGGCGATGCCGCGTGCGAGCCCGAGCAGGTTCAGGCCCTCGGCGTTGCGGATCACGGGGACGATCAGCCCCCTGCCCTCGGCGAGCTCGACGGCGATGCCGAGGTTGACGAAGCTGCGCGTGACGATCGAGTCGCCGCGCATCTCGGCGTTCACGTAGGGATAGTCGCGCAGCGTCTCGACCGCCGCCTGCGCGACGAAGGCGAGGTAGGTCGGGTTGACGCCGTAGGCCGCCTCGTATTCCTTCTTCAGCTTGCCGCGAGCGGCGACGATGCGCGAGAAGTCCACCTCGATCGCGCTCGTGACGTGGGCGGCGGTGTCGAGCGAGCGGCGCATGTGCTCGGCGATGCCGCGGCGCATCGCGGTCATCGGCTCGACGGTCTCGCCGGGCAGCGTCTCGCCGGCCGCGACCGGCACCGGAGCGGGAGGCTTCGGCGGAGGAGGCGGCGCCTGGGCGGGAGGAGCCGGCGGAGCCTGCGGGGCGGGAGCCTCGGGCTCCGCCGGCGCGGGAGCGGGTGCCGGAGCCGCGGCGGGTTGCGCCGCCTCCTGCGCGCCGCCGGACTCGACGAACGCGAGGATGTCCTTCTTCGTCACGCGGCCGCCCGAGCCGGTGCCGGGAACCCGGGACGGGTCGACGCCGTGCTCGGAGGCGATCCGGGCCACGACCGGGGAGACGAACGCCTTGCCGTTGCCCGTTGGCGCCGGCGTTGCAGGAGGAGCCGCCGACGGCTCGGGCGCCGTCGGCGCCGGCGTCTCCGCGGGAGACGCGGCGTCGGCCTCGGCTGCCGCATCCGCGGTCGCCGGCTCGGGGGCGGGCTCCGGAGCAGGCTCCTGGGCCGGAGGAGCTTCCGCGGCCCCGCCGCCGATCTGGCCCAGCTTCGTCCCGACGTCGACCGTCTCGCCTTCCTGGACGAGGATCTGCGTCAGCGTCCCGGAGGCGGGGCTCGGCACCTCGGTGTCGACCTTGTCGGTGGAGATCTCGAGCAGCGGCTCGTCGGCCTCGATCGTCTCGCCCTCCTGCTTCAGCCAGCGGGTGATCGTCCCCTCCGAGACGGACACGCCCATCTGCGGCATCACGACGTCGACTGCGGTCTCCGTGGCCATGAACTCCTCCCTAGTACTCCGCGAGCCCGCGCAGGCCGGCGACGACGTCCTCGACCTGCGGGATGTATGCCTTCTCGAGCACCGGCGAGAACGGGACGGGCGTGTCGGGTGCCGCGAGCCGCTTCACCGGGGCGTCGAGGTCCTCGAACGCCTCCTCGGCGATCGTCGCGGCGATCTCGCCGCCGAAGCCGCCGCTGCGCGTGTCCTCGTGCAGGACGAGGACCTTCGACGTCTTGCGCACCGACTCGAGCACCGCGGCCTTGTCCCACGGCATCACGGTGCGGAGGTCGAGGATCTCGACCGAGACGCCGTCGGACTCGAGCTGCTGGGCCGCCTCGTCGGCCGTGTAGACCATCGCGCCCCACGTGATCACCGAGAGGTCGTCGCCCTCGCGGTGGATCCGCGCCTTCCCGAGCGGCGTCGTGTAGCGCTCCTCGGGCACCTCGCCCTTGATGCGCCGGTAGAGGTGCTTGTGCTCGAAGTAGAGGACGGGGCTCGGGTCCTCGATCGCGCTGATCAGGAGGCCCTTCGCGTCCTCCGGCGTCGCGGGGCAGACGCACTTGAGGCCCGGGATGTGCGCGAACGACGACTCGGGATTCTGGGAATGGAACGGCCCGCCCGAGAAGCCGCCGCCCGACGGCAGGCGCACGACCATCGGCACCGGCGTGCCCGCGCGCCAGCGCTGCTTCGCGGCGACCGTGACGAGCTGGTCCCACGCGCACGAGATGAAGTCCGCGAACTGCATCTCCGCGACCGGGCGCATGCCCATGAGCGCAGCGCCGGTGCAGCCGCCGACGATGGCGGCCTCGGCGAGCGGCGCGTCGATCACGCGCCAGGGGCCGAACTCCTCCTGGAAGCCGAGCGAGACCTTGAAGGCGCCGCCGTAGACGCCGACGTCCTCGCCGATCAGGAAGACGCGCTTGTCGCGGCGCATCTCCGTGCGCAGTCCGTCCGAGATCGCCTGAAGATAGGTCAGCTCGGCCATCGGCTACTTGTG
>JBJMKE010000056.1:0-12051 GCA_045806005.1 Gaiellaceae bacterium | reverse complement strand
TAGAGAATGCGTCCCGGTGCACCCGAAACGGTGCCAGGCACCGTTACGAGGGCGTAACGGATCCTCTACAGGGGATCGCGGACGGCGTGCACCCGAAATGGTGCCAGGCACCGTCACGAGTGTGTGACGATTCCTCCAGGTGGCTCGAACGGCCGTTTCGCGGGCGGCGACGTCGACCTACGCTCGGAGAGATGGGACGGCCACTCAGGATCGAGGTGCCGAACGGCTACTACCACGTGCACACGCGTGGCAATGACCGTCAGGCGATCTCCTTCGGGAACTGGAGCGGGAGGCTCTTCGTTCGCGAGCTCGCGCGGGCGACCCGGCGCCACAGTTGGCGCATTCTGGCGTGGTGCCTCATGACGAACCACTACCACCTGGTGCTCCAGATCGGAGAAGCCGGACTGTCGGATGGGATGCGCGAGCTGAACGGCCGCTTGCAATCCAGTCGAACCTGATCAACAAGCGGATCAATCATCTCTTCGGTCAGCGGTTCAAGGCGCATCTGATCGAGCAGGACGGCCACCTGCTCGAGTCGTGCCGCTACACGCTCCTGAACCCCGTGCGCGCGCACGCGGTCGGTCAGCCCGTCTACTGGCGCTCGAGCAGCATGCGCGCGATGGCCGGCCTCGAGGCAGTGCCGTCGTGGCTCGACGTCGACTGGATCCTGAGCCACTTCGGCGCGTCACCTGACGTTGCGCGGCGGGTTTTCCTTCGATTCGTCGCCGACGGGATCGGCGAGCCCCCGCCACCGGTGCCAGGCACCGTCGCGGTGGCGCGAGGGAGGCCGTCTATTCCCGGATGACGCCGAGGACCTCGTCGCGCTTCTCGGCCATCTGCTCCGCCGAGCGCGCTTCGAGGTTCAGACGCAGAAGCGGCTCGGTGTTCGACGGCCGCACGTTGAAATGCCAGTCGGCTGCCTCCACCGAGAGCCCGTCGAGATGTGTGACCGTGCCTTCAGGGCCGAAGCGCTCCTCGAGCTCCTGCAGCTTGGCCGGCACGTCGGCAACGGGCGTGTTGATCTCGCCGGTGATGAAGTACCCCTCACGGAACGGCGCGAGCGCGCCGCTCAGCTTGCCGCGGCGTGAGACGAGCTCGGACATGAGCAGGAACGGAACCGTCCCCGAGTCGGCCTGCGAGAAGTCGCGGAAGTAGTAGTGCGCCGAGACCTCGCCGCCGAAGACGGCGTCGTCCTCACGCATCCGCTGCTTGATGAACGCGTGCCCGACGCGGTTCACGAGGGGCTCGCCGCCCGCGGCGCGGATCGCCTCCGGCACGGCCCACGACGCGCGAACGTCGTAGATCACCTTGCCGCCGGGCTCGCGACCGAGGATCAGCTCCGCGAAGAGCGCAGTGGTGAAGTCGCCCGGCACGAACTCGCCCGCGTCGTCGACGAAGAAGCAGCGGTCGGCGTCGCCGTCGAACGCGACCCCGAGGTCGGCGCCCTCTTCGAGCGTCTTGCGGACGATGAACTCGCGGTTCTCCGGCAGGAGGGGGTTCGGCTCGTGGTTCGGGAAGGAGCCGTCGGGCTCGAAGAAGCAGCGAACCGTCTCGACGGGCAGCCGCTCGAGCACCGGCGGGAGCATCGCGCCGGCCATCCCGTTCGCCGCGTCGATCACCACCTTCAGCGGCTTGATCGCCGCGACGTCGACGAAGGAGAGCACCCGCTCGACGTAGGCCGGCCAGATGTCGTACCCCTCGACCGAGCCGACAGCTTCCCCTTGTAACACTGTGTTACTTGCGAGGGCTCGGTCGCGCACGTCGAGGAGCCCGGACTCGCTGCCGACCGGGAGGGCGCCGCGGCGGACGAGCTTCAGGCCGGTGTACTGCTTCGGGTTGTGCGAGGCGGTGACCATGACGCCGCCCTCCAGGCCGAGCGAGCCGACCGCGAAGTAGACCATCTCGGTGCCGACGAGCCCGAGGTCGAGGACGTCCGCGCCGGCGGCCGTCGCGCCGCGCATCAGCGCCTCCTGCATCGCGGCCGACGAGGCGCGCATGTCGCGGCCCACCGCCATCCGCCGTGGCTCGAACTGCTCGACGTACGCCCGTCCGATCGCCTCCGCGCCGGCCTCGTCGAGCTGCCCGGGATAGATCCCGCGCACGTCGTACGCCTTGAAAACCTCGGGATCCAACACGCCGGGCGCGATCCTAGCCGGGTCGCCCTCCGCAACTACGATTGCACCATGGTGGAGCGGAAGCTCGCAACGGTGATGTTCGTCGACCTCGTCGGCTCGACCGACCTGCTCGCCGCTACCGATCCGGAGGTCGTGCGCCGCCGCGTCGGGCGCTTCTTCGACCAGGTCTCCCACTGCGTGACCACGCACGGCGGGACGGTGGAGAAGTTCGCGGGCGACGCCGTGATGGCCGCCTTCGGCGTGCCGCTGCAGCACGAGGACGACGCCGAGCGGGCGGTCCGCGCAGCCCTCGCGACCCTGGAACGCGTTCGCGACCTCGGGCTCGACGTCCGCATCGGGATCGAGGCGGGCGAGGTGGTGGCCGACGAGACGGACTCGACGTTCGCCACCGGCGAGGCGGTCAACCTCGCGGCCCGTCTCGAGCAGCAGGCGGGCGCGAACGAGATCGTCATCGGCCCCTACGCGACCCGACTCGTCCGAGACCTCTTCGACCTCGAGCCTCTCGCGCCGCTGGAGCTCCGCGGCTGGCGCGAGCCGATCGTTGCCAGCCGCGTGGTCTGCGCGCTCGACATGGGACGCCCGATGCGCTCGCTGTCGGCGCCGCTGATCGGGCGGGAGTCCGAGCTCGAGCTGCTCGAGAACACGTTCACGCGCACCGTCCGCGACGAGCGCGCGACACTCGTCACGCTCTACGGCGAAGCGGGAGTCGGCAAGAGCCGGCTCGCGCGGGAGTTCGTCGACGGGCTCGAGCGTGCGACTGTGCTGCGCGGCCGCTGCCTCCCGTACGGAGAGGGCGTGACCTACTGGTCGATCGCCGAGATGGTCAAGTCGTCGGCCGGGATCTCCGACGACGACCCTCTCGAGCAGGCCTACGAGAAGTTGCGGGACACCTGCGAGGACGAGGCCGTCGCGGACCTGCTCGGGCTCGCCGTCGGCGTGCTCGAGGCCGTCGAGAGCGAGCGGAGCCAGCAGGAGATCGCGTGGGCGGTCCGCTCCTGGACCGAGCAGCTCGCGGGCGCGCAGCCGCTCGTGCTCGTGTTCGAGGACGTTCACTGGGCCGAGGAGCCGCTCCTCGAGGTGATCGAGCACCTCGCCGCCTGGGTGCGGACGGCGCCCGTGTTGCTCGTCTGCCTCGCGCGGCCGGAGCTGCTCGACGTGCGTCCGGGTTGGGGCGGTGGGCGGCTGCGCACCGTCACGCTGGAGCTCGAAGCGCTGCAGCACGAGGAAAGCGCCACGCTCGTCAGGGAGCTCGCCGCCGAGGTCGACGTGCCGGTCGACGTCGAGGCCGTCCTCGCGAAGGCGGAGGGCAACCCGCTCTTCGTCGAGGAGACGATCCGCGCCCTGGCGGAGCGGCCCAACGGCCGGCAGGACCGGATCCCCGACACCCTGCAGGCGCTGATCGCCGCCCGCATCGACCGGCTGCCGCCGACGTCGCGGCGGCTCGTCCAGCGCGCCTCCGTCATGGGGCGCGTCTTTCTCCGCGGCGCTCTCGCTCATCTCTCGCCCGACGTGGACGACGTCGATGCCGTCCTCGACGACCTGCTCTTCCGCGACCTCGTCCTCCGCGAGGAGCGTTCCGCGATCAGTGGCGAGCAGGCGTTCAAGTTCAAGCACGTCCTCATCCGCGAGGTCGCCTACGCGGGCCTCTCGAAGGGATCGCGCGCCGATCTCCACCTGCTCTTCGCCGGGTGGCTGCGCGAGAGCGCGGGGGACGAGCTCGTCGAGATCCTCGCCTTCCACCTCGATCAGGCGGCCCGGCTGCTCGCCGAGCTCGACGGATCCGCGCCTGCCGAGCTCGCCGAGGAGGCCGCCGCGGCGCTCACGCACGCAGGCCGGCGCGCGCTCTCGCGCGAGTCGTTCGCGAGCGCGAGGAAGCTTCTCGTCCGTGCGGTCGAGCTCGCTCCGACGCTCGAACGCCGCTACTTCGCCGCGCGGGCCGCCTGGCGGCTGGGAGACATGACCGCGGTGATCGTCGAGATGGAGGACGTCGCGCGCCACGCGGAGGCCGCCGGCGAGCGGCGGCTGCAGGGGCGGGCGCTCACCGCGCTCGGTGAGGCGGTGCTGAACCAGCGTGCGGACGCGGCGGCCGCCCGCGAGCTGGTCGAGCGGGCCGTGGAGGTGCTCGCCGACGAGGAGCCGGACATCCGCTTCGAGGCGTTCCGGGCCGCCGCGACGGTGTCCACCTGGCTCAGCGACGGCGAGGCCTTCGAGCGCTGGGCGAAGCTTGGCCTCGACGCGGCCCGCGCGGGCGGGCGGAAGGACCAGGAGCTCGAGATCACGATGGCGCTCGCGGAGAGCTATGTCCAGCAACTCGACTTCGCCGAGGCCGAGCCCCTCGTCGAGCGCATCGGCGAGCTCGCGGACGAGAGCGGGAGCATCTTCGGCCGTGCGCTGGCCTGGGCCGCGCGAGGGATGCTTGAGAACTGGCGCGGCAACGACGCCGAGGCCGAGGCTGCCTTCACGGCCGCGCGCGATCTGTATGCGGAGCTGGGCAACAGGCCGTCGGAAGCGCACATGACGATGCAGATCGCACGCCGCGCGGCGGCCCAGGGAGACCTCGCCCGGGCGGAGAAGCTGCTCCTCGAGGCGGTGCGGACGATGAAGGGGCTCAACGACCGGGCCCGGCTCTGCGAGGGGCAGCGCTCTCTCGCCGAGCTCTACGTCCTGCTCGGGCAGCTCGAGGAGGCCGAGCGCTGGGCGCTGCAGGCCCGCGAGTCGGTGGGCCCGGACGACCGGGTCTCGATCTCCACGACGAAGCTCTCGCTCGGTCTCGTCCGAGCCGCGCAGGGGCGCGAGGCCGAGGCGGAGGAGCTGATCCGGGAGGCGGTCGACGAGATGCGCCGCAACAACCAGGTCGCGATGGAGCGCTGGGGGCTCGGGCACGCCGTCCACTTCTACCGCTCCCGTGGCCGGGAGGACGAGGCGCTGCGCTACGAGGAGCGGCTCGCCGAGCTCACGCCGAGCACCGCGCCGATCGCCTGAGTCGACGCCGGGTCCGGCGACTCGCTGATCACGGTCGCGGGCCGCTCGAAGCGGTCCAGCGCCTCGCGCAGCGGCTCGGCCCGCAGCGTCCCCTCGCCGTACGGCAGGTGCCTGGTCTCGTTGCGGTTCGCGTACTGGATGTCGCTGAAGTGGATGTGGAAGGGGGCGCCCGGCTCGAGCACCGCGTCGGCGGCGGCCAGCGGGACGGCGAACGTGTCCGCGTCGAGGAAGGCGCCGTCGCTCGTGGCGTGCATGTGGGCGAAGTCGAGCACGGGCCGCACGAAGTCGACCGCCGCGGCGATCGCGAGGACGTCCTCGACCGTCCCGAAGTCGCGTACGCGTCCCATCACCTCGACGCCGAAGGGGACGAGCCTGTCCTTCGCCTCCAGCCGCTCGCGCAGGTCGCCGAGCTGGTCGACCACGTCGGCGACGGCCCGCTCCCGCTCTCGCCCGAGCAGGAAGCCGGGATGGAAGACGATCAGCCGCGCGTCGCACGCTTTCGCGAGACCGGCGGTGTGGTCGAGCATCCCCAGGGCCATCTTGAACTTCTTGCCGCGGTCGACATGGCCCATGAAGGCGGCGAGCGGGGCGTGCACCGAGAGCGCGACGTCGGCCGCCGCCGCGGCCTCGCCCAGCTGCGGAGCCGTCTCGTAGTCGAGCCAGAAACCCGAGACGAATCCGAACTCGCAGGCCCGGTAGCCCAGGGCCCCGAGCGCCGCGAACGCCTCCTCGAAGGTCGGCGCCTCCGGCAGGCCGCCGGGGCCGTAACGGATCTCGCTCACGAGCCCAGCCTATGCCGTCCGACCCTGTTCCTATTTTTTCGGCCATGTCCAAGCGCCCATCCCGGATCGACCTCCTCGAGCTCGACATCGACCTCCGCCTCGCCGACCTCTGGCGGGAGACCCTCGACGTGACGGAATGGAACCTCGAGGTCGTCGCCGCCTTCCTCCGTGCCGCCTACGGGAAGGGCTACTGCGACGCGCTCACCGAGGACGCTCCCGGCTCGCTCTGCCACGAGCACGGCTACCGCATTCCCGCGCGGAAGCCTGACAAAGCGCCGAGGAGCTAACTGCCACTCCGGCTCGCGGGCGGGGCTACGATGCGGGCGTGGGATCCAGTCCTGCGCGGCTCGTAATCGCACTCTCGGTGGCGGGCGCACTCGCCATCTTCGTCGTCTACACGGCGCTCGCCGGGAACGGCGTCGCGCAGCTCAAGCCGAGCACGCTCGCCGGCCACAACGGCGAGGTCACGGTCGTCGGAGCCGTCGTGGGCAAGGTGACGGGCGACGCGTACGGGCGCGCCGGCATGCGCTTCCAGCTCAAGGACATCGGCAGCGCCGCCGCGGCGCGCGTCCCGGTCGTCTACCGCGGAAGCGTCCCCGACCTGTTCAAGACGGGACGCGACATCGTCGTCCAGGGGAAGCTCCGCAACGGCGTCTTCGTCGCGAAGCCCGGTTCGCTGATCACGAAGTGCCCCTCGAAGTACGGGCCGGGCCACAGCTCGAAAACCTGATGGCGGCGCTCGGGCGCGCCGCGCTGCTCCTCGCCTTCGGCCTCGTCGCGTACGCGCTGATCGCAGGCTCGTACGCCGCGTGGAAGCGCCGTCGCCGGCTGGCGCTGTCGGCCCAGAACGCGCTCATGGCCGCCTTCCCGGCCACGCTCGTCGCCGCAGGCGTCCTCCTCGTCGCGCTCGGGCGCCGCGACCTCTCCTTCGTCTACGTGGCGCAGCACACGAGCCACAAGCTTCCGCTCGGCTACGCGCTCTCGGCCTTCTGGGGCGGGCAGGAGGGATCGCTCATGCTCTGGCTGCTGATCCTCAGCGGCTACGCGGGTCTCGCCGTCTGGCTCAACCGCCGCTCACGGGACCTCGTGGCCTGGACGGTGCCCGTCTTTGCGCTCGTCGCCTGCTTCTTCGCCTTCATGCTCTGCTTCGTCTCGAGCCCGTTCAACGTCGCGCCGGCGCCCGCGGACGGCGCGGGGATGGTGCCGAGCCTCCAGAACCCGTACATGCTCGCCCACCCGCCGCTGCTCTACCTCGGCTACGTCGGGCTCACCGTCCCGTTCGCGTTCGCGATGGGCGCGCTCCTTTCCGGGCGCACCGACGAGCGCTGGATCGTCGCCACCCGGCGCTGGACGCTGGCCGCGTGGACGTTCCTCGGCGTGGGCCAGTTGCTCGGCGCGCACTGGGCGTACGTGGAGATCGGCTGGGGCGGCTACTACGCCTGGGATCCCGTCGAGAACGCGGCGCTCATGCCGTGGCTCGCGGCGACCGCCTTCCTCCACTCGGTGATGATCCAGGAGAAGCGCGGGATGCTGAAGGTCTGGAACATGATCCTCGTCGCGCTCGCGTTCAACCTGTCGCTGTTCGGCACGTTCCTCACGCGTTCCGGCGTCATCGACTCCATCCACTCCTTCTCGCAGAGCCCGATCGGCGGCTGGTTCCTCGGCTTTCTGGTGCTCATGGTCGTGCTCTCGATCGCGCTGATCTACTGGCGGCTGCCGCTCCTCCGGACGAAGACGAAGCTCGAGTCGCTCGTCTCGCGGGAGGCGACGTTCCTCTACAACAACCTGCTGCTCGTCGCGCTCGCCCTGACGATCCTCTGGGGCGTCCTGTATCCGGTCCTCTCCGACGCGGTGCGCGGCGAGACGCGCTCGGTCTCGAAGCCGTACTACGACTTCTTCCTCCACACGTTCGGCCTGCCGTTGCTGCTCCTGATGGGCATCGGGCCGCTCGTCGCCTGGCGGCGAGCGTCGCTCCGCACGCTCGGGAAAACGTTCCTCATCCCGTTCGGGGCAGCCCTCGTCACCGGCGCCGTCCTGCTCGCGCTCGGCTTCGGAAGCTCGTGGCCGGGCCTGCTGGCGTACACGTTCTCGGCCTTCGTCCTCGCCTCGATCGTGCTCGAGTTCGTGCGGGGCCGGGCGGCGGCGGGCTCCATTTTCCGCCTGATTGCGCGCAACCGGCGGCGCTACGGCGGCTACCTCGTCCACGCCGCGGTCGTCCTGCTCGCGATCGGCATCGCGGGCTCGAGTGCCTACCAGACCATTCGCGAGCGGCATCTGCGGCCCGGCCAGTCGATCGAGGCGGCGGGCTACACGCTCACCTACCGCGGGAGCACGGCAGTTCGCGGCAGCAACTACACCGGCTTCCGCGCGCTGCTCACGGCCACCGGCCACGGCGAGCGCTTCAACCTCGACCCCGGCATGAACGACTACGCGATCGAAGGTCCCGCGAACGAGGTGTCGATCCACCACGACCCGCGCTCCCTCGGCGACGTGTTCACGAGGGCGCAGATCGTGAAGGGGAACGAGATCGACGTCCAGGTGTTCGTGAAGCCGCTCGTCAACCTCATCTGGGCGGCCGGCTTCCTGTTCGTCTTCGGGGCGCTGATCGCGATGTGGCCGGACGCGATCGAGCAGCGACGGCTCGCGGCCCGGTACGCCGCGGGCGCCGTCCCGGCCGGGCTCTGAGATGCAGTGGGCGCTCGCGCTCGCGGCGATCCTCGCGGTCGTCGCCGTCGTCTTCGTCGCGCGGCCGTTCCTCCGCGATCCCGCGCCCGCGACCGACCGGCTCGACGAGCTCGCGCCCGAGGCGGGGCGCCGCCTCGCTCTCGCCGAGGAGCGCGATCGCGCCCTGGCGGCGCTGAAGGAGCTCGAGTTCGACCATCGGACGGGCAAGGTGTCGGACGCCGACTACCGGGCCCAGGTGGGTCCGCTCCGCAGGCGGGCTGCGGAGGCGTTACGGGCGCTGGAAGGTGGGGAACAGGCAGGGCATGAGCGCAGCCCCGATCAGGGACAGCGCGTGCCCTAGTTGCGGGGAGGAGCTGCCCGGCAGCGCGCGCTTTTGCCCGAATTGCGGTGCCCCCGCGGGTGAGATGCCGCCGCTCGAGACGGTTCCCGGCCCGGTGGTGCACGAGCACGTCGAGCGGCGCTGGCTCGGGCTGCCCGTCCGCTTCGTCCTCCTCTGCCTCGGCTTCGCGGGGCTCGGGGCGGCGATCGGCCTCTTCGCGACCGGCAACTGGGGGTGGGGCCTGGTCGCGCTGCTCGTGGCGGCGATCCTCCTCGCTGCCCTGGCGGACGCCACGCGCCGCAGCGCAGACACCTGGTCGGAGCGGTCGGCGCGGCTCGCGGCGGACGGCCGCGCGCAGGCCGCGACCACGGCGGAGGTATGGCGGGCGAGATTCGACTCCGCCGTCAACCGCTGGCGCACGCGGAGCCGGCTCGACCAGATCGAGCTCGAGCGACGGCCTGCCCTGCAGGCTCTCGGCGAGGCCGTCTGGCGGCAGGACTCGAGCGCGGAGACGGCGGCGCGGGAGCGGCTCACGGCCCTCGAGGCCGAGCGGCAGCGCATCGAGGAGGAGCACGCCGAGCATCTGGCCGGAGCGGAGGAGAGGATTCGCAACGCCCGCCTTCCGGTACAGGACACTCTGATGGTGACCCCGAACGAGCCCAACGCTCCATACCCGCCGCCGGACGAGGGCGAGCCCCCACAGCCGGCGGAGGTGCCCGAGCCGTACCCGCCGCCGGACGAGGGAACGCCCCCGACGCCGGCGCCGGACCCCGGCCGGCCGGACGAGTAGAAGCCGGAAATCCCCGACGAGTAGTGTGGCGCGGCCATGGTCGACGTCCACCACGCCGTCGCCTTCGCCGTGATCGCCGGCACCTTCGCCGCAGCCGGGGCGGGTGCCTGGACGTACTACCGCCGGGCCGAGCCGCGTGGCATTCTCACCCACCTGCTCGCGCTCGCCCAGACGCTGGTCATCGCGCAGGTCGGGCTGGGCCTCCTGCTCCTGTCGAGTCACCACCGGGCGCCCGACCGGCTCCATTACCTGTACGGGACGCTCTCCCTGCTCGCCGTGCTCTCGCCGTGGATGTACGCGCCGGCCGAGCGGCGCGGTCGTCTCGCGTGGTTCACGGGCGCTACCTTGGTTGCAGGAGCGCTCGCGGTGCGGGCGTACATGACCGGCACATGAGCAAGTCGTTCCCGCGCATCAACCCGACCCTGCGGGGTCTGCTGATCCTCGCCGTGATCGCTGCGCTGATCGTCGTCTTCCAGCTCGAGCCGGCGCTCGGGGTGCTGCTCTGGGTCGCCCGCATCGTCTTCTTCCTCGCGATCCTCTACTTCATCTTCCTCATGTGGCGCGAGCGGCGGGAGGGAATCGCGATGTGGCCGGCGCGCGCGCGGACGGTCTTCTACGGCTCGGCGATCGTCGCCATGGCGGACGTCGTCGTCTACTGGTACGGCGGGGCGGTCGGCTACGAGATCCTCGCCTTCGTCGCCGTGCTCGCCCTGTGCGGGTTCGCAATGTTCCGCACCTGGCGCGACCAGCACACGTACGTCTAGCTCGGGCGCCGATGGCTCTCTCTCACCTCTTCGTAGGAGTCGCAGTCTCCGACTTCGCGCGTGGCCGCCTGACGACCCTCCGCTGGCCGGCGGTGGGACGGGCCAGTGTTCCGGAATGCTGAGCGCGACGCGCTGCGTGGCGAACGTGATCTTCGGCCGGCTGTCTCGGCTAGCGTGGACGGATCGAGCTGACGCCACCTGATCGTCCGCTGTCGGATGGCAAGATCGTGCTCCGCCTCCGCGAGCCAAAGGACCAGCCGCTTATCAGTGCGGCGAGCAATGATCCGGAAACGCAGCGCTGGTTGGAAGACGTGCCGATGCCGCCGCACGGCAGTGATGCTGTCTTCCGCGATCCCCGTGCGACCTGGGCTGATGGGAAGCGGGCGCCATTTGTGATCGCCGACTCAACGAATGATCGCGCGATTGGATTGGTCTCTCTCCGGGTCGTCGCAGACCGCACGTGTTCGGTCGCGGTGTCGGTGTTTCCTGAACGACGCGGGCACGGGGTGGGCCCGGCCGCGTTGCGGCTGATCGCGCGCTGGGCGATCGTCCAGAGCGGCTTTCAGCGAGTCGAGGCTGAGGCCGACGTCGCGAACACGGCTTCTCGTCGCATGATCGAGAAGGCCGGCTTCGTCCGCGAGGGCATACTCCGAGCGCACTGCGAAACACATGGCGCTCGGCATGACTGCGAGATGTTTGCGCTCGTACAGGGGGATCTGACCGACGCGCAGAGGGAACCGTCGGCTGGGCCAGTGTTCCGGGATGACCCCTGAGCAACGGCCTCAGCCGGAGCTGATCGAAAGGCGCGCGGCCGACGGGCTACGACGAGAGTTCAGCCCGGCGCGACCACCAGGCCTCGGCGGCGGTCATTGCGCTCTCGGCCTGGTGGATGCCGTCGCCCACGAGCCCTGCGGTGGCGGCCCAGTGCAAGGGTACAAGGGCTAGAGCCCCGGGGAGCCAGCGGTGCTCGTCGGGAGTCAGCGGTTCCGGAGCTGTGCTTTCGTAGGCGTCGAGCAGTCGTCGCGGCTCGAGCAATTCAAGGGGCGGCCCCACGCCATCAGGGCCGCTCTGTGCGACGTGGTTCAGGCTGCCCGCGATGTCGTACAGCCGCTCCCTGACCCTCGCAAAATCCAGGTCGAAGGTGGCCCACGAGCCGTCTGACAGTTCTCCCACGTTGCCCAGTTTGTAGTCCCCATGAATCGGAGTGCATGGCAGTTCGACCTCCTTCCGGAGCTTGGAGAGCTCGCCGGTCAGTTGGCGCATCCGACGCACGACCGGCTCGCTGCGGGGTCCGAGCCTGCGGCGTGTGAAGCCGACCGAGTAACGCAGTTGGCCGAAGGTTCTGTGGTCGTCGAGGGGTTCGGGCGGACCGGGTTCCCAGACTGTTTTGAGCGCAGTGTGGAGGCGTCCGAGCTCCTCGAATAGGCGGACGTAGGAGTCCTCGTCCGCCCGTGGCTGCACGTGATCGATGAACTCCTCAAGCTCAGCCCAACGATCAGCGACCCTCAGGAGGTCGCAGCCGGAAATCGGAATCGGCCGAGCGACGCGGACTTGCGTCCGCTGGAGCCGTTCCCGCAAGCGCCGCAGTCCCGCG
>JBJMKE010000055.1:0-24107 GCA_045806005.1 Gaiellaceae bacterium | reverse complement strand
GGCGCATCCGACGCACGACCGGCTCGCTGCGGGGTCCGAGCCTGCGGCGTGTGAAGCCGACCGAGTAACGCAGTTGGCCGAAGGTTCTGTGGTCGTCGAGGGGTTCGGGCGGACCGGGCTCCCAGACTGCTTTGACCACAGTGTGAAGGCGTCCGAGCTCCTCGAATAGGCGGACGTAGGAGTCCTCGTCCGCCCGTGGCTGCACGTGATCGATGAACTCCTCAAGCTCGGCCCAACGATCAGCGATCCTCAGGAGGTCGCCGCCGGGGATCGGAATCGGCCGAGCGACGCGGACTTGCGTCCGCTGGAGCCGTTCCCGCAGGCGCCGCAGACCCGCTACCCGGCCGCGGCGGACCCAGGGCCTGTGAACCCGGAGGACAACCGGCGGCTCAGCGTCTATCCGCACGTTGAGGTTGAACGCACCGCCGATCTCTGCCCATCCGGCCCCGCGCGCGACGCGGGCGATCAGGGCCGAGACGGCCGGGTCATCTGGCCTGGCTCTAGGTCCAAACCAGCGCGGCAAGGGAGGGGGAGGGGGAGAGGTCGAAGCGCCGACTCCGGTCATGGCGATGGCCCACCAGCGCACCCGACGAAGGGTCCGCCCGGCGAACCCATCCTCCTCGCGCGGGTCGATCGTGCCACGGATGTGCCGTTCAGCGGTCTCGCTCGAGGATCAGCCGCACATGTCTGCCGTTTCGCGCCGCCCGCCACTCTCCAAACGCTCGGCTGGACGAGCGTCCTTACGCCCGGACGTGCGCCGAGGCGCCGTCGAGTGAGGCGAGCGCCTCCCGCACCGGTGCGAAGCGGCCGACGAAGATCGGCGTGTCGCGCTCCGTGTAGCGCGACGCCTCGCTGTCCCGCAGCCGCAGCATCAGGTGCATGAAGTCCGCCGGCTCCTCGCACTCGAAGGCCGTCATGAACTCCTGGTCGTCGATCCCGAACGAGTAGGTCGTGTGGTTCTTGATCCCGGGGAACTCCTCGCGGCCGATCCGGATGTGCTCGTCCATCGCGCGCTGGCGCTCGTCCTCGGTGAGCGCGTACCACGGCCGCACCTTCACGAACGGGTAGACGACGAGGTAGGGGAGGCCTTGCGGCGTGATCTTGCGCGCCTTACGGGCGCTCGTGTACTGCGACGCCTTGGTGGTCGCGAGGTACGAGTACGGCGTCTCGAGCCAGCCCGCGAGCGCGGTGCCGTTGAGCGCGGAGCCGAGCTCCTCGAGCAGCTCGTAGTTCTCGGTGATCTTCCAGAGGAAGAAGTCGGCATCGGGCCGGACGCCCGCGGTCGTGTAGGGGCGCATGTGCTCGAAGCGGTCGGCGAAATCCTCGAGCACCTCCGCGAACGCCTCCTTGTGCGACTGGCGCTGCTCGACCGGGAGCCGCCGCCAGGCCGGATCGACCCGGTAGAAGGTGTACGCGACGTACTGGCCCTCCATCGGCAGGATGGTAGCCGTGCCGTCTCACGTGCAGAACCAGCTGAAGGCTCTCCCGGCCAGGCCCGGCGTCTACCTCTTCCGCGACGCCGACGGCGACGTGCTCTACGTCGGAAAGGCAAAGTCGCTCCGGCCGCGCGTCCGCTCCTACTTCCAGAAGACGACCGACGGGAGGGCGCAGATCCGCTCGCTTCCCGGTCGGGTCGCGGACGTCGAGGTGATCGTCACGGGCAGCGAGGTCGAGGCGCTCCACCTCGAGCAGAACCTCGTCAAGCGGCACCGGCCGCCGTTCAACGTCCGCCTGCGCGACGACAAGTCGTTCCCGTACATCGCGGTCACCGTCGAGGACGAGTACCCGCGCGTGATGTTCACCCGCGAGCGCCACCGGCCGGGGGTCTGGTACTTCGGCCCGTACGCGAACGCGAAGAAGGTGCGCGAGACGCTCGACGTCCTCAACCGCGTCTTCCGCTACCGGCCCTGCGAGGGGCCGAAGCCGGGCCGCCACAGCGGGATCCCCTGCCTCGACTACCACATCGACCGCTGCCTGGCGCCGTGCGTCGGCTACGTCTCGGCCGAGGACTACCGCGGGATCGTGGACGGCGTGATCGATTTCCTCTCCGGCGACGTGAAGCCGATCCAGCGTGAGCTCGAGCGGCGGATGCAGGAGGCCGCGGCGGCGGAGCGGTTCGAGGACGCGGCGCGCTACCGCAACCGTCTGTTCGCGGTGCAGCATCTCGTCGAGCGGCAGGCGGTGGAGCGGCAGTCGGTGGGGACGGTGGACGTGATCGGGTTCGCCGCGGAGGGCGACCGCGCCGTCGTCCAGATCTTCCCGCTGCGCGGGGGCAAGATGGTCGACCGGCACTCGTTCCATCTCGAGAACGTGGGCGGCCAGGACGTGACGACGATCCTCGAGTCGTTCGGGCTCGAGTACTACGGCAGCGCGCCCAGCGTGCCCCCGCAGATCGTCGTCCCGAACGACGCCGGCGACCTGTCGGCGCTCGCGGAGCTGCTCGGCGAGCGGCGCGGCGCCCGGGTGGAGATTCGGACGGCCGAGCGCGGCGAGAAGCGGCGCCTGCAGCGGCTCGCCGACGAGAACGCGCTTCACGTGCTCACGAGCGACCTCGCCCAGGGCGAGCAACGGCGCCTGCGGCGAGTCGAGGCGCTCGAGCAGCTGCGCGAGACGCTCAACCTCGAGTCGCTGCCGCTGCGGATCGAGTGCTTCGACATCTCGACGGCGATGGGACAGGACAACGTCGGCTCGCTGGTCGTCTTCCAGGACGGCCTCCCCAAGAAGGCGCACTACCGCAAGTTCGGCATCCGCGGCCAGGAGGGGATGGACGACTTCGCCGCGATGGGGGAAATGGTCTCCCGCCGCTTCGCCCGCCTCGCGGCAGGCCCGACGGCCGAGGAGTACGACGAGTCGTTCGCCGCGACGCCGAACCTCGTGGTCGTCGACGGCGGCAAGGGCCAGCTCGCGGCGGCGCTCGCGGCGATGCAGGCGTTCGACCTGCCGCGGGTAGCGGTGATCGCGCTCGCGAAGCGCGAGGAGGAGGTCTTCGTCCCGGGGCAGGCGAGGCCGGTCGTCCTCTCGCGCCACGACCCGGGCCTCCAGCTCCTGCAGCGGATCCGCGACGAGGCGCACCGCTTCGCCGTCGGCTTCCACCGGCAGCGGCGCGAGTCACGGGGCTTCGCGTCACTCTTCGACGAGCTCGAGGGCGTGGGCCCGGCGCGGCGGCGGGCGCTGCTCAACCACTTCGGCTCGGTCGACGCGATGCTCGCGGCGACACCGGAGGAGCTCGAGGGCGTTCCCGGCGTCCCGGCGAAGGTCGCGCGCAGTGTCTACGCGCAGCTCCACAAGGCAGGGCGCGGATGAGCGACAATCTCGCTGTGAAGCATGGCGTCGCACTCGGCGCCGTCACGGCCGCCGCAGTCCTCGGCTGGACCGCCTGGGGGTCAGTCGCGTACGCGCATCCGGTCGCGTGTGGCCCGCCGACACCCGTCGTGCCCATGACGAGCTCTGGGTTCACGAACGCCCATCCGCTCGGCGCTCTCCTCTGGTTCGCCGGCGGTGACTACAGGCACGGCTACGCGACGAAGTTGCTGATCGCGGCGAAGCCGCATGCCAGCACGCGGCGGGTCGTGCTCCGCGGCTGGCGCTGCTCGGACCACTTGCCGCTGCGCTTCTGGTATCGGAACGCGTATCTGCCCTTCTCCGGACAGGTGACGGACTCGCAGCTCGCCTCGACCGGCGACCTCGGCCTCAAGGTGCGGCTGCGCGAGATGCGCCGGCACCGCTGGCAGATGACCGGCTACCTCATGTTCAGCTCGCCCGGGACGTGGATCGTGAAGGCGTACGTGGGCTCACGAGCCGTGGGCGCAGTCGTCTTCGACTGGAGCTAGCCGCCGGCGCGCAGGCGCGTCCAGGTCAGCTCGTGCTTGATCGGCAGCCGGTAGCTGCCCGAGAGCAACGGCCGCACGCGCTCGAAGAGCTCCGTGCGCTCGTCGTCGGGGAGGACTGCGAACGAGCTTTGCGTCGAGTACATCGCGAGCAGCATGTCGGGGGCGACCGTGAGCTCCTCGACGAACTCCTCCTGCTGGAGGGGCTCGAACGGGGAGCTGTGGAACGCCTCGTACCACGGAGCCGGCCGTTGGGCGGCTGAGCGATCGTACGGCTCACTGAGGAGCTCGATGGCCTCGGCCGGCAGGGGCGGCTCCGGCTCCCACCAGTGCGTCCAGACAATCGCGAGCGCGCCGCGCGGGACGAGAACCCTCGCGATCTCCTCGATCGCACGAGCCACGTCGAACCAGTGGAACGCGTCGCCCACGAAGACGCAGTCGACGCTCGCGGCCTCGAGCGGGATCGCCTCGGCGCTCCCGGCCAGCACGGTTCCGACGTCGATCAGCGCGCGCATCTCGCCGTCGGGCTCGACGGCCGTCACCGTCCCGAACCGTCGGACGAGCTCTCGCGTCAGCCTGCCCGTCCCGGCGCCGAGGTCGAGGACGCGGCTGTCGCTCGTCAGCCCGAGCACCGCCTGCGCCCGGTCGAGGACCGGCGCGAACCAGGGCGGGCGAACACGGTCGTACGTCCGGGCGACGTTGCCGAAGGCGCGCCCGAGTGCGGGCGGCTCGCTCAGCGCCCTTCGTCGGGCTCGGAGTCCAGGCTCTGCTGGCTCATGAAGGGGTAGCGGTAGTCGCGCGGCGGTACGAACGTCTCCTTGATCGCGCGCGGGCTGACCCAGCGGATCAGGTTCCACATCGAGCCGGCCTTGTCGTTCGTCCCGGAGGCGCGGGCGCCGCCGAACGGCTGCTGGCCGACGACGGCTCCGGTCGGCTTGTCGTTGACGTAGAAGTTGCCGGCCGCGTAGCGGAGCCGGTCGCGGGTCGTCTCGATGGCGTCGAGGTCGCGTGCGAAGACGGCGCCGGTGAGCCCGTAGGACGTCCCCTTGTCGACGAGGTCGAGCGTGTCGTCGTAGCGCGAGTCGTCGTAGACGAAGGCGGTCACGACGGGCCCGAACAGCTCGTCCCGCATCGTCCGGAAGTCGGGGTCGGAGGTCTCGATCACGGTCGGCTGGACGAACCAGCCCTCGCTGTCGTCGTACTCGCCGCCGGCGATCACCTGTGCCTTGCCGCCGGACGCCTTCGCCTCCTCGATCGCCTCCTTCTGGGTCGCGAACGAGCTCGCGTCGATCACGGCGCCGACGAAGTTGGAGAAGTCGGCGACGTCGCCCATCTTCATCTCGCCGATCTCCTCGACGACCCGGTCGCGCACCTGCGGCCAGAGGCTCGCGGGCGCGAAGACGCGTGAGGCGGCGGAGCACTTCTGGCCCTGGTACTCGAACGAGCCGCGGAGGATGGCGGTGGCGACGGCCTTGGCGTCGGCGCTCGGGTGGGCGACGATGAAGTCCTTGCCGCCCGTCTCGCCGACGATCCGCGGGTAGTTGCGGTAGCCGGCGATGTTCTCGCCGACGGTCTTCCACATTCCCTGGAAGACGGGCGTCGAGCCGGTGAAGTGGATGCCGGCGAGGTGCTCGCTCGCGAGCGCGGGGTCGCCGACGGCCGCGCCGGAGCCGTAGACGAGGTTGATCACGCCGGGCGGCAGCCCCGCCTCCTCGAACAGCTTCATGAGGAAATGCGCGCTCACCGCCGCGGTCGAGGCGGGCTTCCAGACGACCGTGTTCCCCATCAGCGCGGCCGACGTGGGGAGGTTGCCGGCGATGGAGGTGAAGTTGAACGGCGTGACCGCGAAGACGAAGCCTTCGAGTGGCCGGTACTCGAGCCGGTTCCAGACGCCGGGCGAGGAGATGGGCTGCTCCTCGTAGATGCGCGTCATGTACTGGACGTTGAAGCGCCAGAAGTCGATGAGCTCGCAGGCCGCGTCGATCTCGGCCTGGTGCGCGGTCTTCGACTGGCCGAGCATCGTCGCCGCGTTGAGCGTCTGGCGCCACGGGCCGGCGAGCAGCTCGGCCGCGCGGAGGAAGACGGCGGCGCGGTCCGCCCACGGCGTGCGCGACCAGTCCTTCCACGCGTCGGCGGCGGCCGCGACGGCGCGCTCGACCTCCGCGGCGCCGCCCTTTTGGACGTCGCCGAGGACATGGCTGCGCCTGTGCGGCATGACCGCTTCGAATGTGTCGCCTGTCTGGACCTCCTCGCCGCCGATCACGAGCGGCATCTCGAGTCGCTGCGAGGAGAGCTCATCGAGGCGGGCGCGGAGCTCCTCGCGCTCGGGGCTGCCGGCCTCGTAGCCCTTGACGGGCTCGTTGTACGGCTCGGGGACGTGGAAGATGCCGTGAGCGGACATGTGACGATTCTAGGATTGGCCCCTGTGGCTGTGACGCAGGTGGCGTACGAGGTCGAGGGTTGGGGCGTGGGTGAGCTCGTGGTCGCGGACGACCGCGTCGTCTGGCACGAGCTCCCTTGGCCGCGAGCCGGCGCCACCCAGGACCCGTCCCAATCCCCCACCCTCCCGGGGCAAGGGGCAGGGCTTCTCGTATCACGGGAGCCGTCACGAGGGTCCGGCGGGTTCGTGGCGGAAGTGATCCAGCTGCTGCAGGCGTACTTCGCCGGCGAGCGGGTGCCCGTCGAGGACGTGCCGGTCGACCTGGAGCACGAGACGTCGTTCTTCGACCGCTGCGCCACGGCGCTCCGTACCGTCCCCCGGGGCGAGGCCGTCTCCTACGGCGAGCTCGCTGCGCTCGCCGGCGCGCCCGGCGCCGCGCGCGCCGCCGGCACCTTCTGCGCTCGCAGCCGCCTCTCCATCTTCGTCCCCTGCCACCGCGTCGTCGCCGTCGACGGCCTCGGCTCCTACGGCTCGTACGGCGTCGCCTACAAGCGGAGGCTGCTCGCGCTCGAGGGATACCCGGATGCTCTCTGACGACCTGCGGGAGGAGCTCGCGGCGATCGCGCCCGAGCGCGAGTGCGACCGCCTCGCCGAGCTCTCCGGGCTCTTCCACGTCGCGGGTCGGGCGCACCTGCGCGGTCGCGGCAGCGTCGACGTCCACCTCGACCTCTCGAGCTCGATCGTCGCCCGCCGAGCCTTCGCGCTGCTCCGCGCTCTCGGGGTGACCTCGGAGATCCGCACCTACTCCCGTCGCGCCTTCGACCGGGCGACCCGCTACCAGCTTCACGTCGTGGGATCCGCGGACGCGTACGAGACGCTCCACCGCTCGGGCGTCCTCGACCGATCCCACCGGCCGCTCGACCGGCCGCCGCGCCGCGTGGTCGCACGGCGCTGCTGTGCCGCTGCCTACCTCCGCGGAGCCCTGCTCGGCTCGGGGACCCTCAGCGGCCCGCGCGACCCTCACCTCGAGATCCGCACCGCCGAGACCGGAGGCGCGCGCTTCCTCGCCGAGCTGGGTGGGCGGCTCGGAGGCGAGCTCCACGTCCAGGAGCGCGGCTCGCACGCAACCGCCTACGCGAAGGGAACGGAGCCGATCGCCGACGTCCTCGTCGCGGCCGGAGCAGTGGATCTCGTGCTCGCGCTCGAGGAGCAGGCGGTGCTCGCCGCCACGCGTGCCGACGCGAACCGGCTCGCGAACGCCGACCACGCGAACCTCGTCCGCACGAGCCGCGCGGCGCACGCCCAGCTGGAGGCGCTCCACCGTCTCGACCTCGACGCTCTATCCGACGATCTGCGCGAGATCGCGCTCCTCCGCCTGCGCCATCCGACCGCGTCGACGGCGGAGCTCGCGCGCCGCTGCAAGCCCGGCCTCTCGAAGGCGAGCGCCTACCGGCGACTCCGCCGTTTGCAGGAGCTTTCCCGGGCCTGAAACCGCGTCGTTATGCGTTGCAAGTCTTCTAGCGCGGCAACACACCAGGAGTCATACTCGCCGTGGCGGGTCCTGCTCGTTCGGCGGTGGATTCAGACCCCGTCCGCTGCCGAGTCTCGAGCGGGTGAGGGACCGGGAGGGTCGTCCTCGGAGCTTCCCGGTCCGCCCGCCGTCCGCCGGCCGTCGCCCGCAATGGTGTGCGGGAAAGTTCCGATTCCGCCGCCAGCGGCGCGGTTAGACTCGATTGCAGAGACCCGGAGAGCGACAGAAAGGGCTGAGACGATGGCGAAGATCAGGGTCGGGATCAACGGGTTCGGCCGCATCGGCCGCAACTTCCTGCGCGCCCAGCTTCAGCACGACGGAGACATCGAGATCGTGGCCGCGAACGACATCGGCGAAACGAAGACGATGGCGCACCTGCTCAAGCACGACTCCGTTCTCGGCACGCTCGATCTCCCGGTCGAGGCCGGTGACGGCGTGATCAGCGTCGCCGGGCACGAGATCAAGTTCTTCTCCGAGCGCGACCCGGCCGACCTGCCCTGGGGCGACCTCGGCGTCGACGTCGCGGTCGAGTCGACCGGCTTGTTCACGAAGCGCCCGGACGCGGAGAAGCACCTGCAGGCGGGCGCGAAGAAGGTCGTGATCTCCGCTCCGGCCACCGACCCGGACTTCACGGTCGTCCTCGGCGTGAACGACCGGGAGTACGACTCGGAGCAGCACAACATCATCTCGAACGCGTCCTGCACGACGAACTGCGTCGCCCCCGTCGCGAAGATCCTGCACGAGGCATACGGGATCGAGCGCGGCTTCATGACGACGATCCACGCGTATACCAACGACCAGCATGTTCTCGACCTCCCGCACAAGGACCTGCGCCGCGCGCGCGCCGCCGCGATCAACCTCATCCCGACCTCGACCGGCGCCGCCCGCGCGATCGGGCTCGTGCTGCCGGATCTCCAGGGAAAGGTCGACGGCATGTCGATGCGCGCCCCGGTGCCGACCGGCTCGATCGTCGATCTCGTCGTCCAGGTCGGCTCCGAGCCGACGGCGGAGGAGGTCAACGAGCTCTTCCGCGGCAAGGCTGACACGGCGGACCTCGAGGGGATCCTCCGGTACACCGACGAGCCGATCGTGTCGACCGACATCGTCCACTCGTCGTACTCGTCGATCTTCGACAGCGACCTGACGATGGCGAACGGGAACCTCGTCAAGGTCTTCTCCTGGTACGACAACGAGTGGGGCTACAGCTGTCGCCTCGTCGATCTCGTGGCGAAGATCGGGCAAACGCTGCCGAGCCCGGTAGCGGCGTAGGGAGGGGAGCATTGCGGCTGCCGCGCTCCGTCCGCGACGCCGACGTCGCGGGGCAGAACGTGCTGGTCCGGGCGGACCTCAACGTCCCGCTCGAGGACGGGCGCGTCGCCGACGAAACCCGCATCCGCGCCTCGCTGCCGACCCTGAAGCTGCTGCTCGACCGAGAAGCCGCCGGGGTGCGCGTCTGCTCGCATCTCGGCCGGCCGAAGACGGAGGAGGACCGAGCGAAGTATGCGATGGCTCCCGTGGCCGCTCGGCTGCGAGAGCTCCTGCCGGACGAGCGCGTCCAGGTGCTCGAGAACACCCGCTTCGACCCGGGCGAGACCAAGAACGAGGAGCGCTTCGCGCGCAAGCTCGCCGACGGCTGCGACCTCTACGTCGATGACGCCTTCGGTTCGGCGCATCGGGCGCACGCGTCGACCGAGGCGGTCGCGCACCTGCTCCCCGCGTACGCCGGCCTGCTTCTCCTCGCCGAGCTCGAGCACCTCGGGCGGCTGCTCGGCGAGGTCGAGCGGCCGTTCGTGCTCGTCTCCGGCGGGGCGAAGGTGGAGGACAAGCTCGGAGTCCTCCGCCACCTCGGCGGCCGGGCCGACAGCGTGATCATCGGCGGCAAGATGGCCGAGGAGCTGCGGGTCGAGAACCCGCTCGAGTTCGAGGTCGAGCTGCCGGTGGACGTCGTCGGCGCGGCGGCGTTCGCGGCCGACTCCGAGTCCCGCATCTGCGGGTTCGACGAGCTCCCGGACGGCTGGCTCGGGCTCGACATTGGCCCCGAGACGGCCGCGCGTTTCGGTGAGTTCCTGCGTGGCGCCAGGACGATCTTCTGGAACGGCCCGATGGGCGTCTTCGAATGGCCGCGTTTCGCCTCCGGCACGAGGTCTGTCGCGCAGGCGGTCGCCGACGCGGCGGCATACTCCGTCGTCGGCGGCGGCGACTCCGTGCGCGCGGTCAACGAGCTCGGCCTGGCCGACCGCGTCTCGTGGGTCTCGACCGGCGGCGGCGCGAGCCTCGAGCTGCTCGAGGGCAAGGAGCTCCCCGGCGTGGCGGCGATCCCGTCGGCCTAGGATCCCCCGATGCTCATCGCCGGCAACTGGAAGATGTTCCGCGGGCCCGAGCCGGCAGCGCTCGCCGGGCTCGACGCGGTCATCTGCCCGCCGTTCACGCGGCTGCGCCACTGCGTCGAGGCGGGGCTGACCACCTACGCGCAGAACGTGCACTGGGAGCCCGAGGGCGCCTACACGGGCGAGATCTCTGCGCCGCTGCTGGTCGAGCTCGGCGTCGTCGGCTCGCTCGTCGGCCATTCCGAGCGGCGGCAGTACTTCGGCGAGACCGACGAGACCGTCGGGCAGCGGGCCCGGGCCGCGCTGGAGGCGGGGCTCCGCGTGATCGCGTGCGTCGGCGAGACGCACGAGGAGCGCGAGCGCGGCGAGACCGAGGACGTGCTCCGCCGCCAGCTCTCGGTGCTCGAGCCGCATCCGGATCTCGTGCTCGCCTACGAGCCGGTGTGGGCGATCGGCACCGGCCTGACCGCCACGCCGGAGATCGCGCAGGAGGCGCACGCCTTCATCAAGTCGCTGCTCGACGCGCCCGTCCTCTACGGCGGCTCGGTCAAGCCCGACAACGCCGCCGGCCTGCTCGCGCTGCCGGACGTCGACGGCGCGCTCGTCGGCGGCGCCTCCCTCGACGTCGAGTCGTTCACGGCGATATGCCAGGCCGCCCGTATCCCCTCGTAGCGCTCGTCATCCTCGACGGCTGGGGGATCGCGCCGCCCGACCCGGGCAACGCGATCGAGCTCGCCGACACGCCGGTCTTCGACCGGCTCCGGCGGGACTATCCGCACGCGGAGCTCGTCGCCTCGGGCGAGGCCGTGGGCCTGCCCGACGGCCAGATGGGCAACTCCGAGGTCGGCCACCTGACGATCGGCTCCGGACGCGTCCTCGACCAGGACCTGCAACGCGTCAACCGCGCGGTCCGCGACGGCTCGCTGTTCGAGAACGAGGCCCTGCGTGCCGCCTTCGAGCGCGGCGAGCACGTCCACCTGCTCGGCCTCGTTTCGCACGGAGGCGTGCACTCGCACATCGGACACCTCCAGGCGCTGCTGACGATCGCGCCGCAGAAGACCTGGATCCACGCGTTCACCGACGGCCGCGACGTGGCCCCGACCTCGGCGGTGCACGACCTCGCCGAGCTGCCCGTCGACCGGATCGCCACCGTGGCCGGCCGCTATTACGCGATGGACCGCGACAACCGCTGGGACCGCACCGACCGCGCCCTGCGCGCGATCGTGGCGGGGGAGGGCGAGCACGCGGACGATCCGGTTGCGGCGGTGCAGGCGAGCTACGCCCGCGGGATCACCGACGAGTTCATCGAGCCGGTGGTCATCGACGGCCGGCCGCGCCTCGACCCCGAGCGCGACACCGCGATCTTCTTCAACTTCCGTCCCGACCGGGCGCGCCAGCTCTGCGAGAAGCTCCGCGAGCTCGGCGTCGACCTCACGACGATGACCCGCTACCGCGACGACTTCGACTTCCCCGTCGTCTTCCCCGAGCACGTCGTCGAGGAGACGCTCGCGGAGGTGCTGTCGGAGCACGGCATCCGGCAGCTGCACGCGGCCGAGACGGAGAAGTACGCCCACGTCACGTACTTCCTCGACGGCGGGCGCGAGGAGCCGTTCCCGGGCGAGGACCGGATCCTCGTCGACTCGCCGCGCGACGTCCCGAGCTACGACCACAAGCCGGAGATGTCGGCACGGGAGGTCGCCGACCGGGTCGTCCGGGCCATCGACGAGGACGGCTACGGCTTCGTGGTCGTCAACTTCGCGAACCCGGACATGGTCGGCCACACGGGTGACATCCCGGCGGTCGTGCGGGCGGTCGAGACGACCGACGAGTGCCTCGGGCGTGTGATCGCCGCCGTCCAGCGGGCCGGCGGAGTTGCCGTCGTGATCGCCGACCACGGCAACGCCGAGACGCTCCTGCAGCCCGACGGCGTCAGCCCGCACACGGCCCACACCACGAATCGCGTGCCGATCGTCGTCACCGCTCCCGGTGCGGTCTCGGACGGGGAGCTCTCAGACATCGCCCCGACCCTGCTCCAGCTGGCCGGAATTGACCCACCCAGGTCAATGGCCGGCAAAAATCTCGTACAAATCCCGTGAATTTTCGGTCTATACTGCGGCACCTTGTCGCTGCCCCAGCCTGATCACGGCGTCCTGCGGAAGGCGCAGCGAGGCGATGAGCGCGCCTTTGCGATCATCGTCCGCTCCTATCAGATCCCCGTCTACAACTACGTCCTGCGCATGGTCGGCGATCGCACGCTCGCCGAGGACCTGACGCAGGAGGTCTTCCTGCGGGTTTTCCAGGGATTGCCGCGCTTCTCGCACGGCTCGAAGTTCACGACCTGGCTCTTCCAGGTGACGAAGAACCGCGTTCTCGACGAGCTCAGGGCGACCGAACGCCGCCCGCGGGCCGTCGTCGATCTCGACGACATCCCGCCGCTCGAGGTCGTCGACGCGCCCTTCGAGCGGCTCGAGGCGATCGACGCCGTCTGGCGGGCGGTCGAGCGGCTCAGCGTCGACCTGAAGATGGCGCTGCTGCTGCGGGACGTGGTCGGCCTCTCCTACAACGAGATCGCCGATTCGCTCGAGGTGACGCTCGCCACGGTCAAGTGGCGGATCTGGAAGGCCCGCGAGGACGTCCAGCTCGCGCTCGCACAGGAGGGGATCGAGGTCTTCGGCGATTCCGCTCCGGTCGCAGTGCCCACGCCGGCGGACCCTGAGCCGGTCGTCGTGCCGGTCCTCGCGGCGCCGGCGCTCCCCGCTTCCGCGTAGCTCGCGAGACCTTCGGTCTCGCTCGCTGGGCTAAAGGAACTCCGCGAACGGGAGGCGCGGTCTCCCGTTCGCTTCGTGCAGTAGGGCTTGGCCTTTGGGAAGCGCGGTTCGAGTGTCCGGTTCTGTCGCGGGCGAGCATGCCTGCGGCGTGCTCGCCCGCTGGTCCGCGGCGGCGTAACGGGGTTACGCCGCCGCTTTGGCGCCGCCGAGGGTTTAACGCTTCGACCAGAGCGCGGTCCAGGGCCGTAGGCCGGACCGCGCTCGCGCCGGCCCGGAAACCGCGCTTTCCGGCCCGCGCAGTTCCGTACAACCCGGCGCGGAAACGCGCAGCGTTTCCGCGCTCCCCTATTGGCCAAGCGCAAGGCGTGCAGCGAGCATCTCGGGCAGGCCCGCTTCGCGCATTTCGCGCTGTGTCCGCTCGATGTCGTACTCGGCGCGGCGGAAGGTCGCGCGCTGCGCGTCGAGGTCGAGCAGGAGGTAGGCGGCGCGGGGATCGCCCTGCCGTGGCTGGCCCACCGACCCCGGGTTCAGGAGCCACCGCTTGCCGGAGAGGTCGACCTCGGCGCCCTCGTCGGCGAGCCCCCCGTGCAGAGAGTCGCCGTCGAACGAGATCGTCAGCGGGACATGGCTGTGGCCGACGAGCACCAGCGGCTCGGCCGCAGCCTGGAAAGTCCACCAGGCGGCGTCGTCCGAGAGGACGTACTCCCAGACCGGGTCGCGGCCGCTGCCGTGGTAAAGGGCGACGCCGTCGCGCTTCGCTTGGGGCTGGAGCGGGGCCAGGAACGCGCGCGCGTTCTCGTCGAGCACACCGCGTGTCCACTCCGCGGCGGCCGCGGCCTCGCCCGCGAAGTCCGCCATGTCGAGCGTCCCGAGCACGACGAGGTCGTGGTTGCCGGCGAGGCAGACATCCGCCCGCTCGGCGATCCCGGCGCAGCACTCGTTCGGCCGTGGCCCGTAGCCGACGAGGTCGCCCAGGCACCAGAGCTCGTCAGGGGCCTCCGCCTCGATCGCCGTCAGAGCCGCCTCCAGCGCGTGCAGGTTCGAGTGGATGTCGGAGACGACTGCGACGCGCATCGGCGGCCGCGAACCCTAGTCCGGCGAGAACCGGCACGGTGGCCGCGACCTCGGAGGTGGCGAAGAGGAGGAGCCCCCAGAGGCCAGCGGCGATGCCGGTGACCGCGGCTGCGCCGAGCTTGCGGCGTCCCGCCACGACGACGCCCAGCAGCGCCGGAGCGAGCAGGTCGAGCCAGCCCATGACGGCGCCGCCGAACGTCACCTGCTGCAGGCTCGGCAGCGGCGTGCCCGCGGCGTGGGGGAGGGCGACCGCCTGCAGCGTGTTCGTCGCCTCCTCCACGCCGGTCGTCCCCCAGACGAGGACGACGTCGAGGGCCGCGAGGGCGACGAGACCGAGCTGGATCGACCACGCCGGCGCCACGAGGGCCGCTGCCGACGCGGCGGCGAGGCAGGCGATGGCGACCAGCGCGGCTCCCGCGGTGTCCTGGACGAGGCCGTGCCCGAGCCAGGCCACGAGCCAGAGCCCGGCCGCGGCCGTTGGCCAGAGCCACCAGAGGCGGCTGCCGAGGAAGAGCCCGCCGGCGGCGGCGAGCACCGGCGTCCCGAAGGTCGCCAGCAGCGCGAGGGCGTGCGGCCCCCGGGGCACGAGGTCGATGATCGCGACGCCGGCCGCGAGCAGCAGCGCCGGCACCGCGAGCCATACCCAGCTGCGCCCGCGGCGCCGCGCCTGCCGCGCCGGGGCCGCCACCGTCGCCGCCTGCACGGCGCAGAGGACCGCGTAGGACGGGGCGAAGGAGAGCGTCAGTCCTCGGGCTGGCCCGGCGCCTCGGGCAGGTTGCGGATGCCCTCGCGCGTCACGTACTTCGACCAGGAGTCCTGGAGCGCCGCGATCAGCTCCGGGATGAACCGCGCCGACGCGTTCACCCTCGCGACGACGGCGCCGGGGACGTCGCCCTCCTCGACCTCGTGCTCGATCCGCGCGAAGGTCAGCGTGAACTCGTACTGCGAGAAGCTGACGTTGGCGAAGTTCGCGTAGGTGCCGCCGACCAGCTCGGCCGGCATCTGGATGTTCAGCCGCCGCTCGTCGGGGTCCGACTCAGGCTCCGGTACGCCGAGCTCGTCCTCGTCCATGGCCACATACTAGGGAGCATGGAGCCGCACGTTCGCCTGCGTCAGATTTCGCGGCTGCTCGTCGCGGTCGCGGTGACGCTCATCGCGGGCATGATCGCCTTCCACGAGTCGCTCCACGAGTCGTGGTTCCAGTCGTTCTATCGCGGCGTCGTCACGGTGACCCTGACGGGCCTGGACTCGGTCCCGAGCAACAACTCCGCGCGGATCACGTCGATCCTGCTCATCGCCGCCGGCCTGACGATCATCGGCTACGCGGGTGCCGTTATCGTCGAGGCCATCTCCGGCGGCGTGGTCACCGGGGCGTTGGCGCAACGGCGGAGGGAGCGGACGATCGAGCAGCTGCGGGACCACTTCATCATCTGCGGCTACGGCCGCGTCGGGCGGCGCGTGGCCGACGAGTTCCGGGCGTCGGAGGTCCCGTACCTCGTGCTCGACTTCCACCAGGACGCGGTCGCGTCCGCGCAGGAGGACGGGGCGCTCCTGCTCGAGGGCGACGCGACGAGGGACGAGAACCTGCGCAGGGCGGGCCTCGAGCGCGCGAAAGGCCTCGTCGCCGCCTCCGACTCCGACGCCGACAACCTGTACGTCGTCCTCTCCGCCCGCTCGGCGCGGCCCGACCTGACGATCGTCGCGCGCGCCTCGGGCACGGACGCCGAGCGGAAGCTCGTGCTGGCCGGCGCCGACCGGGTCGTGCTCCCGTACACGACCGCGGGGCAGGTGATGGCGAACCTCGTGCTCAAGCCGCAGGTGACGGCCTTCCTCGACGTCGTGACGACCGCGACCGGGCCGGATCTTCAGCTCGCCGAGATCGAGGTGCGAGACACGTCCACCGCGGCAGGGCGGACGATCCGCGACCTGCGCATCCGGCACGAGACGGGGGCGCTCATCGTCGCGTTGCGGAGGGTGGACGGGACCTTCGACACGACGCCGGAGCCGGACACGCCGATCCAGGTCGGCGACGTCCTGATCGGCGTGGGCTCGCCCGACGAGATCCGGGCGCTGGAAGATCTGTTCGGCCCCCGCGAGGCCGTTGCCGGCTGATCCCGTCAGTTCCCTGTCGTCGGCGCTCGCCGTGTCGGCCGGCGCCGAGCTCGAGCTCGAGCGGCCGGGCGAGGCCGAGCACGGCGACTACGCGACGAACGTCGCACTCCGCCTGGCGGGGGTGCGGCGGCGCGCGCCGCGCGAGATAGCGGCGGAGATCGCCGACGCAGCCGCAAGCCTCGATGCGGTCGAGCGGGCAGAGGTCGCCGGGCCCGGCTTCGTCAACCTCTTCCTCGGCGACGACTGGTTCGCCGCCGGGCTCGGCGAGATCCTGGCCGACGGCGAGGCCTACGGCAGCGGCGCGGCCGAGCAGCAGGAACGCGTGCAGGTGGAGATGGTCTCGGCGAACCCGACCGGGCCGCTCCACGTCGCACACGGCCGAAACGGGGCGCACGGCGACGCGGTCGCCCGCCTGTTCGAGCTCGCCGGCCACGCGGTGGAGCGCGAGTACTACTACAACGACGCGGGCGGCCAGATGGAGCGGTTCCGTGCCTCCGTAGACGCGGTACGGCGCGGGGAGGAGCCCCCGGAGGACGGCTACCGCGGCGCGTACGTGAACGACCTCGCCGCCCTGAGGGGGGACCCGGTGCCGTTGATGCTGAAGGAGATCGAGGGGTCGCTCGAGCGCTTCCGCATCCACTTCGACAGCTTCCGCCGGCAGAGCGAGCTCGAGCTGCGGCTGCCGGAGCTGTTGCCCCGGCTCGACACGTACGAAAAGGAGGGCGCGCTCTGGGCGCGGTCGTCGGCGCACGGGGACGACGAAGACCGCGTCCTGCTGCGCTCGGGCGACCGCTCGCCGACCTACCGCGCCGCCGACGTCGCGTACCTCGTCGACAAGCTCGAGCGCGGCTACGACCGCGCGATCTACGTCCTCGGCGCCGACCACCACGGCACGCGCAACTGGTACGCAGCGGTCGCCCGGATGCTCGGCTACGACCCCGAGCGCGTCGAGGTGCTCCTCTACCAGATGGTCAACCTGACGAAGGGCGGGGAGCAGACCCGCCTGTCGCGCCGCCGCGGCGACGTCGTCTTCCTCGACGCGTTCATGGACGACATCGGCGTCGACGCCGCGCGCTGGTACCTCGTCAACCGCGGCCCCGACCAGACGATCGAGCTCGACGTCGACCTCGCCGCCGAGCGGTCGCAGAAGAACCCGGTCTACTACGTCCAGTACGCCCACGCCCGGATCGCGGGCATCCTCCGCAATGCCCCTGACAACGCTAGTAACACTGTGTTACTAGCCGGCCCGTTGGCGCCGGAGGAGCGGGAGCTCGTGAAACGGCTCGCGGAGCTGCCCGAGATCGCGGCCGACGCGCTCCTGAAGCGCGGGCCGCAGGGGATCCCGGCCTACGCGATCCGCGTCGCCGACGACTTCCACCGCTTCTACCACGAGCATCGCGTGCTCGAGAGCGAGCAGGAGGCGTTCCGGCTCGGCCTCTGCCGCGCAACGCAGACGGTGATCGCCCGCTGCCTCGATCTCGTCGGGGTCGAGGCGCCGGACCGGATGTAACACTCCGGCCGTGGACGACTACCGGCTGACGCGCCGGGAACGGCTCCGCAAGTGGAGCGAGCAGACGGCGCTGGTGGTCGGCCCGTCCCTCGCACTCGCTCTGGTCGCACTCGCGCTGGGGCTCTGGGTCGACGCCGTCGTCGTGGCTGCGATCGCGGGAATCACGGCGCTCGCTCTCGGCTCCGCCCTCCGTACCCGCGTCGGAGCCGCCGTGATGGGGCTGGTGCTCGTGGCCGGGATCTTCCTGTTCCTGCTCGCGGTGTCGTGGCTCGGCTCGCATCCGATCCAGCGCGGCGACTAGCGCTTTAGGATCCCGCCGGTGGAGACGCCGGAGGCACCGCGCGAGGGGAACGCGACGAGGCTGGGCAAGTCCGCGGAGGCCCATGGGCTCGCGGCCGTCGGGTGGGTCGGCCGGGGAGACGAGCAGCGCGGGCTCCTACTGCTGATGCTCGGCCTCGGCGCCGGAGCATTCGTGACCCTCTTCTTCCCGTGGCTGGGGTTCGGCGGCCGCGACAGCCTGGGCTGGAGTGTTGCCGTGGCCGCCAACTATGGGCTGCTCGCACTCGCAGTGGTGCTCGTCGCGCTTCTCGCCGTGACGGGAGCATGGACTTCTCGGGGCTCCGAGCTCGTGGCTTTCTGCCTCGTGGCGGCAGCCGGACTCATCGGCGTGACCGCCTTCGTCAACCTGCGTTGGGGGAATTACGTGCCCAACGGGTTCGAGGAATTCGAGTACGGCTCCTGGCTCGGCCTCGTGTTCGCGATCCTGCTGATCCTCCTCGCGGCGCTGCTGCTGGCGCGCTTGCGGCGATCACGCCCATGAGCGCCCGCACCGCACCGGACCGCAACATCGCGATGGAGCTCGTACGCGTGACCGAGGCGGGCGCGATGGCCGCCGCCCGCTGGATCGGACGCGGCGACAAGGAGAGCGCCGACCAGGCGGCGGTCGACGCGATGCGCTTCGTCCTCGACAGCGTCTCCATGCGCGGCCTCGTCGTGATCGGCGAGGGGGAGAAGGACGAGGCGCCGATGCTCTACAACGGCGAGGAGGTCGGCAACGGCGAGGGGCCGGAGGTGGACGTCGCGGTCGACCCGCTCGAGGGGACCCGGCTCACCGCACTCGGGCAACCGAACGCGATCGCGGTGATCGCCGTCGCCGAGCGCGGGACGATGCTCTTTCCCGGGGCAGCGCTCTACATGGAGAAGATCGCCGTCGGCCCGGCCGCGATCGACGCGATCGACATCGAGCGAAGCGCCACGGACAACGTCGCCGCGGTCGCGGAGGCGCTCGGCAAGACCTCGCGCGAGGTGGACGTCGTCGTGCTCGAGCGCGAGCGCCACGACGAGCTGATCGCCGAGCTGCGCCAGGCGGGGGCGCGCGTGCGCCTGATCCGCGACGGCGACGTCGCGCCGGCGATCGCGGCCGCGCAGCCGGGGACCGGCGTCGACATGCTCTACGGGATCGGCGGAACGCCCGAGGGCGTCATCTCCGCGGCCGCGCTCAAGTGCGTCGGCGGCGGCATCCAGGGCCGGCTCTGGCCGCGCAACGACGAGGAGCGGCAGCAGCTGCTCGAGGCCGGCCTCGACCCGGCGCGCGTCCTTCGCACGGACGACCTCGTCTCGGGCGAGGACGTGTTCGTGGCCGCGACCGGCGTGACGACGGGCTCGCTCCTCCAGGGCGTCAGGTACACGCCCGGCGGCGCGCTGACCGACTCGATCGTCATGCGCTCGCGGTCGGGCACGGTGCGCCGCGTCGAGGCGCAGCAGTCGCTCGAGAAGCTCTCCGCCCTGACGGGCTTCGAGTACACCTAAGACCGGTAGCAGCCACCGTCACAGAACCGTGTCAGGGGCCCTACGGCTCTTTCACGCCTGTCCTGACTGAGCGCCCTTCTGCGTCACACTTCCGTAAGGGTGGCTGCTACCGGCCGTAGTGCTACGCGACGACGGCCGCCTCCCGCTCCAGCTCGGGTGCGTACGCGCCGGTCCGCGCGGCGCTGTTCATCTTGGCGCGGTGGTAGTACGCCCGCTGGCCGGCCTCGACGTTCTCCGGCTTCCCGGCCCACGCCTTCAGCGCCGGCGCCTGCAGCGCCCGGCCGTACGAGAAGGACAGCTGCCATGGGTGCGGCCCGCGCGCGTTCATCGCGTTCAGGTGCGCCGTCGCGTCCTCGTCCGACTGCCCGCCGGAGAGAAACACGATCCCGGGCACCGCCGCCGGCACGTGCTTGGACAGCGTGTGCAGCGTCGCCTCGGCGACCTCCTCGACGCCGGCGCGGTCACTCGCCTCGTAGCCGGAGAGGACCATGTTCGGCTTGAGCAGCGTCCCCTCGACGTCGACGCGCTGGTCGAACAGCTCGGTGTAGACGGCGGCGAGGACGCGCGACGTGACGAAGCCGCTCCGCTCGATCGAGTGCGTGCCGTCCTGCAGCACCTCGGGCTCCACGATCGGGACGATCCCCGCCTCCTGGCAGAGGGCGGCGTAGCGGGCGAGCGCGTGCGCGTTCGTCCAGATGCAGTACTCGCTCGGCAGCGAGTCGGTGATCGAGTAGGTCGCTCGCCACTTCGCGAAGCGGGCCCCGAGCTCGCGGTACTCCTCGAGCCGCTGCCGCAGCCCGTCGAGCCCCTCGGTGACCGTCTCGCCCTCGGCGTGCGCGAGCGGCTTCGCGCCCTTGTCGACCTTGATGCCCGGAATGACGCCCTTCGAGGCGAGCAGCTCCGGGAACGGCGTCCCGTCGTCGGAGCGCTGGCGGATCGTCTCGTCGAAGAGGATGACGCCGCTGATGTACTCCTCGGCCCCCGGCGTCGTGAAGAGCATGTTGCGATAGCCGCGCCGGTTCTCCTCGGTGGAGTCGACGCCGATCGTGTCGAAGCGCTTCTTGATCGTGCCGTCGCTCTCGTCCGCGGCGAGGATCCCCTTCCCCTCGGCGACGAGCGCGCGCGCCGTCTCGTGCAACTCGGTGTTCGGCATGGAAATCTCCTGTCTCGCTGTTCCCTGGGCTCCATTATGGCCGGGCTACAATCGCCCGACCCGCGGGAGTAGCTCAGTTGGTAGAGCATTGGCTTCCCAAGCCAAGGGTCGCGGGTTCGAGTCCCGTCTCCCGCTTTCCGTCCCGCCGCTCCTCGAGCGTTGTCAGCGGCGAATGCAGAGGGAAGCGAGATCGACGCCGTAGATCGGCTGGTACGTCTTGCAGCCCATGCGCGCGGAGAAGAAGTCCTGCTCCGGGCTGTTCCAGAGGGCGGCGTACGGGGCGGCGTCACGGGTGAGCTCCGCGTCGAGCTTTGCGTAGGCGAGGTAGCGCTTCGGCCCGGACAGTCGTTCGGCTGCCGCGAACTTGGCGTTGTAGGCCGGGTCGTCGAAGTACGAGAAGTTGCTGTTGTTGGTGCTGGTGATCGTGGCTCCGCTGACGAGGTTGATGAAGTCGTCGGGGTCGGGGTAGTCGGCAATCCAGCCGGATAGCCCGATGTCGAACGGCTCGCCCCGGCTGCTGAGACGGCCGAACAAGACTCCGAACGGAAACGCCTTCACCTCGACGTCGATCCCGATCGCCTTCAGGTTCGCCTGGATGACCTGTGCCAATTGCCGGCACTGGGTGTCGGAGCACGTGTACATGACCGCATGGCCGCCCCGGCCGCGGGCGAGCCGTCGTGCCTCTTTCAGGTGGGGCGAGTACGGATAGACGCGCACGTCGTGGAAGCCGGGCATCCCCGGCGGCAGCAGCTGGTCGGTGGGTTCGCCGAATGCGCTCCCGAAGCCACCGATTCGCGTCAGTGTCCGGCGGTCGAGGGCGTAGTTCACGGCGCGACGGAGCCTTGCGTCGGAGAAGAGAGGCCGACTCGTGTTCAGCGCCAGGTAGTTAGTCGAGAGGCTCGGGTTGACGAAGTAGCGCTGATGGCCCGCCTTTGCCGCTGGGCTCTTGGGCCCGTAGCGCTTCGCCAGTTCGGCCGTTGACTGCGACGTGACCTGGGGTGTGAAGTCGGCTCGCCCGGCTTCGACCTCCTGAACCGCCTGGGCTGCGCCGGTGCCGACGTTGAGGTCGATCTCCTGAGCGGCGTGCGGCCGCGAGCCGCGGTAGTTGGGGTTGGGCTTCAGCACAGCCCCCTGGTCGGGCGCATAGGACGCGACGTAGTACGGGCCGGCGCCCGGAACCGTGCGAATGTTGTTGGCGACGGGGGCGTCGAGCGGGACCGCGCAGAAGAACGGCATTGCTATCCGGGTCAGGAAGTCCGGTGCCACGCGAGTGAGGCGGATCGTGAGCTTGTTTCCGTTGACCGTCACGCCGGAGATGTGCTTGGCCCGCCCCGCCTCGTAGGCCGAGAAACCCACGATGTCCGACATGAAGGGGCGCGCGGGCGACTTGAGCCGCGGGCTCAAGGTGCGCTCGAGCGCATACGCGAAATTCCGTGCCGTGACCGGCTCGTTCGACGGCGGAGAGAACCGGAAGCCCTTGCGAACGACAAACGTGTACGTCTTGCCACCGCCCGTGGCCAAGGGAACGGCCGCGGCGGCCTCGGGCTCGAGACGGGAACCGGCCGGGGCGGCGCGATCCGGATAGTTGAGCAGCTTGGCGCATGTCGCATACGCGATCGCCCAAGAACTCGTGGTGTACCCGATCGCCGGGTCGAGGGAGTCGATCGGCGCCCCCTGGTAATCGATCCGGACGACGCCGTCGACTCGCGGCGGCGCGAGCAGGGTCGGCTGTACGGTGACCCATACCCGCCCGCCGCCGACGGCGATCTTCTCCGGGGTTCCACCGACCGGGATGGTCTTCGAGACCTGGTTGTCCGAGGGTTCGATGCGCGAGACCGTGCCGTCCAGGCTGTTCGCCACCCAGACCGCGCCGTAGCCGACCGCGATGCCCGTGGGGGCGTGGCCGACCGGGATGGTGGCACTGACGCCGTTCGTGTCCGGGTCGAGGCGTTCGACAGTGTCGTCGCCGCGATTGGCTATCCAGACCGCTCCTTCGCCGATTGCCACCGAGCTCGGGCCGTTGCCGACGGGGATAGTGGCCGAGACGAGGTTTGTCTCGTCGTCGACGCGGACGACGTCGTTCGCGAGGGGGTCGGCAATCCAGACCGCTCCGGCACCCTCGGCGACGGCCCCGGGACTGTTGCCCGTGTCGACCGTGCGAGGGGACGTGCCCGTCGTCGGGTTCAAGCGCGTCAGAAGCCCGCCGTCGGCGCCGACCCAGAGCCCGCTCCTTCCGCTTGCGATGCTGGCGACCTGCGACGCGTAGCCGGCCCGCAGAGGAACCGTCTTCCTGACGCGCTCGAAGCGGGGGTCGATCTTGCGGAGAATGGCGAAGCCCCGCGCCGGATCGATACTGACCGCCCAGACGGCGGCGTCGGTGACTGCGAGCCCGGTCACCGGCGCCCCGATCGGGATCGCCCTCGTCGTCTGCTCGGTGCGGGGATCGACGTGGGAGACCGTCCCGTCATCGACGTTCGCCACCCAGAGCCCGCCGGCGCCGAAGGCAACGGCTTGCGGCTGCGCGCCCACGGGCGCCTGGCCGGAGACACGGTTCGACGTCGGGTCGATGACCGCGACCGCGTTTCCCGCCACGACCTCGCCGCGGCCGGAGCTTCCTGCTCCGAGCGCGAAGACCGGGATCGCGATAGCCGCGGCCACGACGCCGATCAATGCGGAGCCCGCGTACATCCGGCGGCGCTTGCGCCGTAGCTCGACGTCGAGGGTCTGCAGCTGGGCGAAATCGCTCTCCAGCCCCTCGACAACGAGCTGGAAGAGCCGTTCGGGCCGTTCGAGGTCCTTCAGCCGTCGCTCTCCCAGGTCGCGAATCGAGACGCCCGGGGGGAGCTCCTCCTCTGCGAGCTCTCTCGTGGTGGAGGAGAGCAGCACCTGGCCGCCGTGGCCGGCGGCGCCGATGCGGGCCGCCTTGTGTACGCCCACGCCGACGTAGCGGTCGGCGCCGACCTTCGGCTCTCCCGTGTGCAGCCCCATCCGCACCTTGACCTCGGCGCCGTCCGGCCACGTGTGGGCGGACAGGTCGCGCTGGGCGTCGACCGAAGCCGCAACGGCGTCGGCGGCCGTCTGGAAGGCCACGAAGAACGAATCTCCTTGCGTGTCGACGACTCGACCGTCGTGCGCGGAGAAGGCGGCGACGAGAAGGTCGCGGTGGGCGGTCAGCAGCTCGTCGTAGCGGTCGCGGCCGAACTGGTGGAGCAGGCGAGTCGACCCCTCGATGTCGGTGAAGAGGAAGGTGACAGTCCCTCGCGGGAGCTCGACCACAACCTACGGCTACGCCCTTTGCTGGTAGTTGTCAAGGAGGCGCCCACGCTCGAGAGTTGACATATGCCGATATAGGAATATATTGGCACCGTGGCCCGGTCCTCCACCACGTCGGACGTCTTCAACGCGATCGCCGAGGCGCACCGGCGGGAGATCCTCGACACGCTGATCGCAGGCGAGAAGGCGGTCGGGACGATCGTGGACGACCTCTCGCTGTCGCAGCCGCAGGTCTCGAAGCACCTGCGGGTGCTCCGAGCGGTGGGAGCGGTCGACGTACGCGAAGAGGGACGGCAGCGGCTGTATCGCCTGAACGGTCACGCGCTCAAGCCCATCCACGACT
>JBJMKE010000054.1:0-9524 GCA_045806005.1 Gaiellaceae bacterium | reverse complement strand
CGTCAGCGCGCTGAGACCGACGAGTCGCTCGTGGTGCGGCTCCAGCGGGAGCGAGTCGAGCACCTCGTGCAGGTCCGCGGCGTGGACCGCGTCGAGGCGGGAGTGCAGAAGGAGCTGCCGGAACCCGTCGCGGGCCAGGCCGGTGGTCGCGATCAGCCGTTCGACCGTGTCGCGACGGGTGTGGCAGGTCTCGAGCTCGAGGAACCCGAGGATCGCCACGGGGTGCTCGTCGCGGATCCAGCCGCGCTCGGCCTCGACGAGCGACGCGATCTTGTCCAAGGCTGCCTCGGCGACGAGCTGCTCGGGGTCCTCGCCGAGCGCGCGCAGGTCGTCGAGCACGGCGCCTCCCGGATCCTCGTGGTGCGTCTCCTCGACGAGGTGGCGCTCGAGGTACCGCACGAGGCCCACCGAGACCTCGTCGTCGAGCTCACGGGCGCGCTCGAGCGCGGCCTCCATCAGCTCGAGCATCGCGCAGGTGACGTGATAGCCGGCCGCGAGGTACCGCGGGTAGATCTCGGCGGCGTTCGGGTGCTCGAGCAGGAGGCGTCCGGGCAAGCCGACGAAAGGCTCGGCCACCTCGAGCTTCCGCCTGAGCCGCTCGCTCGCCGCTGAGGCGCCGTCCACTCCGCTAGAGCGGAATCACCATGCCGACGAACCCCGCGTCGCCGGAGCCGCCCGCGCTGGCATGGGCCTTGTCCATCCGGGCCTTGATCGAGATCAGCGCCTCGACCTCGTCGGAGCCGAGCTCCTCGATCACCCGGGCGTACGGCTCCGGGAGCGGTCCCGGGATGACGCGCGCCTCGATCAGGACGCGTGTGTTCTCGCCGTATTCGCTCTCCACCTGCGCGATGCTAACGCCCTGCGGCGGGGATTTCCACCAGGGCGCCCCTGGCACGGTCGGCGCAGACGAGATTGCCCTTGGCCTCGAAGAGCCCGACGGCGTGCTCGAGCTGCCGCGCGGCCGACTCTCGATCGCCGCCCAGGGCGAGGACCTCGGCGAGATCGGCGAGGGCGTGGGCCCGGTAGTCGACCATGTCCGTCTCCGCGAAGAGCGTGACGGCCTCGCGGGCGAGCGCCTCCGCCTCGGCCTGCCGGCCGGTGCGGGCGTACACCTTGGCCCGGATCGAACGCCAGAGCCCGTGCGAGAGACGATCGTCGGGCGCGGCCAGCTCCTCGGCGAGGTTCGTCTCGCGCTCGGCCTCCTCCAGCCGGCCGAGCGCGTAGAGCGAGTCGGCGTGACGCGCGAACGCCGTCGCGCGGTAGCCGGTGTCGCCGAGCTCTTCGAGCTGCATCCAGCTGCGGCGGACGGCTCGCTCGGCGGCGGTGACGTCGCCCGCCAGCGTCTCCACCTCCCAGCTCATCATCCCTCCGACCGCGACCCAGATCATCTGCCCGAGCTCCTCCGCCGCCACGTCGCCGGCCGCCATGAACGAGCGACCGTCGTCGAAGCGCCCGCGCATGGCCTCGAGGATTCCCCGCTGGCGGAGAGCGACCGCGTGCCGTGGCTCTTCCTGCTCGTGCCAGCGGAGAATCTCCTCGACGGGTGTCGGCCCGTACATGAGCGCCGTGCCCTTCCACACGGGCAGCTCGCGGACCCAGCGCGTGTAGCCCGCGCGCGTCGCATGCTCGAGGCCCCGTTCGACGGCTTCGAGCATCGGCGCGTACTGGCAGCGGACGAGCTCGGCCCACGCCGTTCCCACCCAGGCCTCGGTGAGCGCGATGTCGTCGCCGGCCGCGGCGAAGACGGGCCTCGCCTCCGTCGCGAGCGCGAGCAGCGCGCCGCTGGCGTCCTCGCCGGCCGCGGGCTCCTCGCCCGCCGTGAGCGCCGTGATCCGCGCGTTCATCAGCTCCGCGCGGAGCCTGCCGACCTCGTAGCCGATCTCGGCGGCGCGCTCGGCGGCGTCCGTGGCGGTCTGCGCAGCCGCCGTTGCATCACCCGAGAGAAACAGCACCTCCGCCAGGTCGAGCCGTGCCGACACGGCGGGGTCGGCCTCCGGACGCAGCGTCAGCGCGCGCTCGAACAGGTTGCGCGCGGCGCCGGCGTCGAGCCGCGCGAGGGCCCGGCGACCGGCAGCCTCGAGCAGGTCGGCCGCACGAGCGGCGACGGGCTCTCCTCCGGGGACGCCGGGCGCCAGCTCCTGCCGGTAGCGATAGGCCTGCTCGAGGTGGTAGCCGAGCACCTCGTCGCCGTCGAGCACGTCGTCGGAACGCGGCTGCAGCCAGTCGGCGAGCCGCTCGTGCAGGTCGGCGCGGGCCGACTTCGGCAGTGCGTCGTAGGCGGCGTCGCGGATGAGGATGTGCCGGAAGCGGTAGGCCTCGTCGCCCGGGAGCTCGGTGAAATCGGGGCGCAGGAGGTCCTTGCGCACGAGCGAGGCGAGCACCGTCCCCAGCGGCGCTTCCGCGGGGGCGAGCGCCCGGACCGCGCCGAGGTGGAAGACCCGGCCCTCGACGGCGCCGCATTCGAGTACGGCCCGCTCGGCCGGTGGGAGCTGGTCGAGCCGCGACGTGAGAAGCGCGTGGATCGTCGCCGGGACCGCAACCTCGCCGTCGCGGGCCTCGCGGAGCATCGCGATCATCTCTTCGACGAAGAGCGGGTTGCCCTCGGCTCCCTCCCGGATGCGCGTGCGCAGCTGCTCCTCGAGCCGATCGCCGCCGAGCTTCGCGATCAGCAGGTCCGACTCGTCCCCGGAGAGCGGGTCGAGCCGGACGATCCCGCCCCAGCCCGGCCTGCGATCGAGCAGGTCCGGCCTCGCCATGCACAGCAACAGCAGCGGCGCGCCGCGCGCGAGGGCCGCCACCTGCTCGACGAGGTCGAGGAAGGTGTCCTCGCCCCAGTTGACGTCGTCGAGGACGCACACGAGCGGCCGCTCGGCCGCGGCGCGCTCCAGCAGCTTGCGCACGGCCCACGCGATCTCCTCGGTCGAGCTCGCCTCGCCGTCGGCGAGCAGCCCACGGAGCGCCTCGAGCGCGCGCGGGTCGGGCGTGAGCTCGTCGAGCTCGGCCTCCAGCCCCCTGACGATCTCGGCGACCGGCCGGTAGGTGATCCCGTCGCCGTAGGCCAGGCAGCGGCCCTGCACGACCCGGGCGCCGTCGAGACCGGCCAGGAACTCCGAGACGAGGCGCGATTTGCCGACCCCGGCCGCGCCGACGACGGTGACGAGCCGGCACGCGCTGCTCTCGACCGCCTCGGCGAACGCGCCGCGCAGGGCGCCGAGCTCGCGCTCGCGACCGACCATCGGCACCGCCGAGAGCCGCCGGGTCTCCCCCGCCTTGACCTCGAGCAGCTGCCAGGCGCGGACCGGCGCGCTCTTGCCCTTCAGCTCGAGGTCCGCGAGCGGCTCGGCGACAACTGCCTCGCCCACCCACTCGACGGTCGTCTCCCCCAGCAGGACCTGGCCGGGGGCGGCCGCCTGCTCGAGCCGCGCGGCGACGTTGACCGGGTCGCCTGTCGCGAGGCGCTCCTCGGTGCCGGTCACGACTTCGCCGGTGTTGATCCCAATCCGAAGGTCGATCGACGTCCCGAACTCCCGCGCGAGGTCGGTGTTCAGCTGCCCCAGCCGCTCCCGCAGCTCGGCCGCGGCACGCACGGCGCGCAGCGCGTCGTCTTCGTGCAGGACCGGGACGCCGAAGACGGCCATCACGGCGTCGCCGATGAACTTCTCGACGCTGCCTCCGTGGCGCTCGACGACGTCGCGGACGGTCTCGAAGAAGCGAGCGAGCACCCGGCGGACGCTCTCCGGGTCCAGACGCTCGCCGAGCTCGGTCGAGCCGACGACGTCGCAGAAGAGAACGGTCACGATCTTGCGCTCCTCGCGCGGCTCGTCGGCGGGCGGCACCCCGCACTGCGGGCAGAACTTGAACGGCTCGGCGCTGACGTGCCCGCAGACGGCGCAACGGGGCATTCGCCGAGTCTACGCCGCAGGCATAGGATCGCTGGATGCGCGTTCTCATCCTGGGCGCGGGCTTCGGCGGCCTGGAGCTCGCGACGCTCCTGTCGGACTCCGGCGAGCAGTTCGAGGTCACGCTCGTCGACCAGAGCGACGCGTTCGTCTTCGGCTACTCGAAGCTCGACCTTCTCTTCGGGCGCACGACGCCGGACGCCGTCCGCCTCCCTTACGCGGACGTGTCCAAGCCGGGCGTGCAGTTCCTGCAGGAGCGGGTGCTCGAGATCGACCCCGACGCGCGAACGGTGCGGACGGACGGCGGCAGCCACGAGGCCGACGTTCTCGTCGTCGCGCTCGGCGCGGACTACGACGTCGCCGCGACGCCGGGGCTCGCGGAGGTGGACGAGTTCTACTCGGTCGCCGGCGCCGAGCTGCTGGCGGCGAAGCTGCCGTCCTTCGGGGGCGGGCGCGTCGTCGTCGGCATCTGCGACGCGCCCTACAAGTGCCCGCCGGCGCCGAGCGAGGCGTCCCTCCTGCTGCACGACTACCTCGAGATGCGCGGCGTGCGAGGCGACAGCGAGATCAGCTTCGTCTCGCCGCTTCCGATCCCGATCCCGCCCTCGCCGGAGACGTCCCAGGCGCTGCTCTCCGCCTTCTCCGAGCGCGGCATCGAGTGGATCGGCGGCACCCGGATCGCCTCGATCGACGGGGGCTGCGTCGCCGTGCTCGACGACGGGCGCGAGCTGCCGTTCGACCTGTTCCTCGGCGTGCCGAAGCACCGCGCGCCGGACGTGGCGATCGCGAGCGGCCTGACCGAGAACGGCTACATCCCGGTCAGCTCGCAGACCCTGCAGACGAGCCACGCAGGCGTGTACGCGATCGGCGACGTCACCACAGCCGGCGTGCCGAAGGCGGGAGTGTTCGCCGAGGGCGCGGCCCGGGTCGTCGGCAAGATCCTGATCGCGGTCGCGGGCGCCGGAGAGCACCCGCCGCCCTACGACGGACGCGGCTCCTGCTACATCGAGTTCGGCCACGGCGAGGTGGCGCGCGTCGACATCGACTTCCTCTCCGGCCCGGAGAAGACCGGTGTGTACCAGGCGCCGTCGGCGGAGCTCGTCGCGGAGAAGAAACAGTTCGGCGCGAGCCGGCGGGCCCGCTGGTTCGGGCACGCGCCGGTCGACGCCGTCGCCTGAGCGACGGGATGCCTCGGCTTTCCCCGCTCGTTGTAGGTCGCTGATGGGGATGTTCTTTCACGACCGGGGAGAGGCGCCGCCCGAGCGGCCCGCCGACCCCGAGGTGCGGCGCGCGAACCTGCGCCGGATCGGGCGGCTCTTCAGGCCGTACTGGCAACGGCTCTCGCTGCTGCTCGGGCTGATCGTTCTGAGCGCCGGCCTCGGCGTGCTGCCGGCGTTCCTGCTCCGCAACGTCCTCGTCGCGATCCAGGCCCAGGACACGCGCGGCGTGTCCCTCAACGCGGCCGCGATGATCGTGATCGCGATCGTCGCCGGCATCCTCGGCGTGATCCAGACGCTGCTCTCGAACCAGGTCGGGCAGCGCGTCATGCACGACCTGCGCGCCGCCGTCTTCCGCCACCTGCAGCGCCTCTCGCTCGCCTTTTTCACGCGCACCCGCACCGGCGAGGTGCAGTCGCGCATCAACAACGACATCGGCGGCGTGCAGAACGTCGTCACGAACACCGCGACGAGCATCACGTCGAGCCTGACGACGGTCGTCGCGACGATGATCGGCATGCTCGTCCTGAGCTGGCAGCTCGCGCTCTTCGCGTTCGCGCTGATCCCGCTGTTCGCGTTCCTCACGCGCCGGGTCGGCAACGAGCGGCGGCGGATCGCGAAGTCGACGCAGGAATCGCTCGCCGACATCTCGAGCATCGTCCAGGAGTCGCTGTCGGTGAGCGGGATCCTGCTGGGGAAGACGATGGGCCGCGGCGACGAGCTCGCCGACCGCTTCGAGGGAGAGTCGCTTCGCCTGGCCGACCTCGAGGTGCGCCAGCGGATGGCAGGCCGCTGGGTGATGGCCTCGATCCAGACGAGCTTCTCCGTCATGCCGGCGGCGGTCTACTGGCTCGGGGGCACCGTCTTCAGCAACTCGATCTCGATCGCGACGATCGTCGCGTTCACCACCCTGCAGGCGCGGCTCTTCTTCCCGGTCGGCTCGCTGCTCGGCGTCGGCCTCGACATCCAGACCTCGCTCGCCCTCTTCGACCGGATCTTCGAGTACCTCGACACACCTGTCGACATCGCCGAGCGGGAGAGCCCCGTCGAGGTCGCCGCGGCGGGCAACGTCGTCTACGACCGCGTCTGGTTCCGCTACGGCGACGCTTGGACGCTGCAGGACGTGGGCTTCGTCGTCCCGGCCGGGACGACGACCGCGCTCGTCGGCGAGACCGGCGCCGGGAAGACGACCCTCGGCTACCTCGCCGCGCGCCTCTACGACGTCGAGCGGGGCTCCGTCTCGATCGGCGGCGTCGACGTCCGCGACCTCAGCTTCGCCGCGCTGGCGCGCCTCGTCGGCGTCGTCTCGCAGGAGACGTACCTCTTCCACGCCTCGGTGCGCGAGAACCTCAGCTTCGCGAAGCCCGACGCGACGGACGAGGAGCTCTACGCGGCGGCCGAGGCGGCGCGGATCCACCACGTGATCGCCGCCCTCCCGGAGGGCTACGACACGGTCGTCGGCGAGCGTGGCTACCGCTTCTCAGGGGGCGAGAAGCAGCGGATCGCGATCGCGCGCACGATCCTCCGCAACCCGCCGATCCTCGTCCTCGACGAGGCCACGTCCTCGCTCGACACCGAGACCGAGCGGCTCGTGCAGGAGGCCCTCGACCGGCTGGCCGAGGGGCGGACGACGATCGCGATCGCGCACCGGCTCTCGACCGTCAGGGACGCCGACCAGATCGTCGTCCTCGACCACGGCCAGGTCGTCGAGCGCGGCCGCCACGAGGAGCTGCTCGCCGCCGGCGGCCGCTACGCCGCGCTCGTCAGCCGCGACGCGGAGCTCGAGCCGCCCGCGTCGCTCCTGGCCTGATCAGGCGCGGAAGCGAAGAGTGAGCGTGGTCGACGGGTGCGTCCCGGCTCTTCCGCTGAGGCGGATCACGTAGGTCTTGCCTCTGACGAGCTGGTGACGGGCGAGGATCAGGCGGAGCGAATAGCGTCCTGCGTGGTGCAGATCCGTCCTGAGGGTGAGCTGCCGCTGCGCAAGCTGCGTGCCGGCGAGGCGGGAGCCTTTGAGCAGCGCGAGCTTGTGCGTACGGCCGAGGCGGACGACGCTGAGGACGACGTGCGCTGCCTGGTTCGTCCGGAAGGTTGCTGCGATCGATTCGGTCTTCCTGTGCATCACTCGGTGCGGCTTTCCCGAGCCGATCAGCTCGAGGGCCGGAGCCGGCGGCGGCGGCGTGAAGGCGGAGCCCGCCGCGGTGACGACGAACTGCGACGGGCTCGTCGCGATGCCGCCGGGGGTCGTCACCGACAGCGTTCCCGTGGCCGATCCGGCGGGGACGACCGTCCGGATCTGCGTCGACGAGAGGACGTTGTAGACCGCCGCGACGCCGTGGAACCTGACGGCGGTGGCACCGGTGAAGTTCGCGCCGGTGACCGTCACAGCCGTGCCCGGCGTCCCGGAGGCGGGCGAGAACGAGGCGATCGTGGGCGCGGCCGGAGGGGGCGGCGACGTGACCGTGAAGGTGCCGGAGCTGACGGCGGTGCCGGCGCCGGTCGTGACCGAGACGGCGCCGGTGACCGCGTTCTGAGGCACTGTCGCCGTGATCCGGATGGAAGAGTCGACGCTGAACGAGGCGCTCGCCCCGCCGAACGTCACTCCCGTCGCGCCGCTGAGGTTCGTGCCGGTGATCGTCACGGCCGTGCCGGGTTGACCGGAGGTCGGGGTGAAGCCGGAGATGGTCGGCGGCGACGTCGGCGGCGGCGGCGGTGCCGGGACCGGCGTAGTCGGGATCATCCACGGGGCCGGCGGCGTTTTGTCCCCGGCCCGGAAGGCGAACGTCCCGTGCAGGGCAGGCGTCCCGCCCTCGCAGTGCTGCACGAACGAGATCGAAGCGGTCTTGAGCGTTCCGTCGGCTGCGAACGTCGCGGAGTTGACCGTGAACGAGCCGGTCAAGGTGTTGCAGCCACGCCCCATGCCCGAGACGTCGAGCCCCGGGCCGCTGCCGTTGAACGGGAAGCGGGTCGCGTTCGCGTAGGTCTCGCCCGCGACGAGGATGTCGCCGGCCGCGGGCACGAACTCGGCGCTCCACCAGTCGCCGTTGGCGCCGTCGACGCCGAAGCCCGCGTACGATCTGCCGCCGCCCATCCCGATCCGGTCGCCGTGCGTGAGCGAGTACGACCAGGTCTGGCCCTGGCCGATGTAGTCGCCGGAGTCGCTGGTCATCGTCACCGCCGTCGTGCCGCCGTAGGCGAAGCCCTGGAGCGTGACGTCATATGCGCCGCCCGTTGAGTCGGTGACGTGCAGCGTCGCCTGCCTGACGCCCGCTGCGCTCGCGACGAGCCGCAGCCACACCTCGCACGCGTCGCCGGCCGTCAGCGCGAGCCCGCTGCACTCGTCGGCGCGGATCGCGAAGTCAGCAGCGTTCGGGCCGGTCACCGAGACGCCGCTGATCGTCGTGCTCGCGGTCGCCACGACCGTCACCGGCACCACCGTGTTCGGCGCGCCGACGTCGGTCGTCGGCCAGCGCACGATCCCCGGGACCGCGACTGTCGCCCGGGCATCCACCGGCTCGTTCAGCTTCACCTCGCCCCACAGCGCCGCACGGCCGCCCTCGCAGTGCTGCTCGTAGACGATCCAGAGACGCGAGATGGTTCCGGCCGAGTCCGTCGCGATGTCCTTCACCTCGAACATCCCGCTGTCGGTGTTGCAGCCGCGGCCGCTCCCGTAGATGTCGATCCCCGGGTGTCCGGCCTCGCGGAACGGCGCCCGCTGCGCGTCGGTGTAGATGCCCCCGGAGGTGAGGATGTCGCCGGGCGCGGCGGCGAAGTCCATGTCGTAGTAGTCGCCGCTCGTCCCGCCGTCGAGCGAGACGGTCAGATACGAGGCGGAGCCGCCGACTGCGATGCTCGCGTTGCCCGGGTCGAACTCCCGCTGCGTGCCGCCGCCGACCCAGTCGCCGGTGTCGCTGTACATGACGACGTAGGCGACGGCGCCGGACGTCGCGGTCGCCGCTCCCCCGCCCAGCGCCAGCGCGCCCACAATGGCCAACAGCGCGACGCTGGCGACGCGAACCCCCGGCATGTCAGCAGGAAAGTACCCGCGGTTGCCGCCGGGTCAAACGCAGGAGACGGGCCTCCCGGGAGGGCGGCTGCTACCTTGGTCGCAGGGATGCCATCAGGGCAGTCCCGTGAGATCCAGCTTCTCGGTCCCTCCTTTGGCGGTTTCGGGTCTGCATCTCGAATCCGAATCGAAGGAGTCGAATCCGTATGTCCCAGTCGTTTGGCGCGCTCGGCGTGAGCGCGGAGGTCGAGCAGAGCCTCGCCGCCCGCGGCATTGCCGAGCCGTTTCGTATCCAGTCCCTCGTCGTCCCCGTCGCGCTCGAGGGCCGCGACGTCCTCGGCAAGGCGCCGACGGGCTCGGGGAAGACGCTCGCCTTCGCGCTGCCGATCGTCGAGCTCGTCTCGG
>JBJMKE010000053.1:0-49903 GCA_045806005.1 Gaiellaceae bacterium | reverse complement strand
CGAGGCATTCCCCGACATTCCCTACGACGGCGACACCGCAATGCAGGTCGGAACATACGAAGAGTTCAGAGGCAGGTTCCTGGCCGGCCCACGCTTTATTCCAGAAGCCACCTTCGTCACCCTCGCCGGTGACGAGGTCGTCGGATACGGCCAACTTTGCTGGATGAACCGCGCAGCAGGTGTCGGCGACCACGAAATGCTCGCCGTACGTCGGAGGTGGCGCGGGAAAGGCGTCGCCCGAGCGCTCAAAGCCGCTCAAATCGCATGGGCCATCGACCACGGCCTGAGCGAGATTCGCACGAACAACGAGGAACGCAACATCCCCGTCCGTGCCGTCAACGCCCACTTCCCCTACGCTCCGTTGCCCGAGAAGCTCCTCTACCGCGGGCCATGCGCCAGCACACAGCTCAGGGGTCATTCCTGAACCCTGGCCCAGGGGAACGTGTGCAGCCGTTTAAGGGACTGTTCCGCCCCGCGTAATCGCTGGGCAAGGATTGGCGGGGAGGCTGGCTTTGTCCAGTCGAACCGAGGAGGAGAACCTGATGAAACGGCTACTGCCCCTACTCGCCGTCGCCTGCATTGCCCTGGTCGGAGGTGTCTCGGCGGCGTTCGCCAACGGCTCCGGTGGCGTCACCGCACCCTCGATCTACGTCAACGGTGTGCTCTACCGCACCGTCGGCACACCGACCGACTTCTCGAAGACCGGGGCTCCGGACTCGAGCTTCGAGACGATCTACGACTTCGGCGGCGTGCAGCCCAACGTCGCCGAAGCGGCTCCGGGCGATCCCGGCTTCCGCGGCGGACGCTGGCAGGTGCACGCGCTTTCCTTCAACACGAGCTACGCCGCCACAGTCGCCGCGCACGACTCGAACGGCAGCGGCAACCTCGACAGCACGGCCGAGATCGACGCGGCCCTTGCCGATCCCGGCTCGGGTGGTGCGACTGATCTGGGCGTCGTCAAGCTGTTCGAGTGCCCCGTCATTCCAGCCCACTAGCCGCTCACCCAGTGGGGCCGGGCGAGGTGGGTGCGCCACCCGCCCGGCCCTCGACACGCTGCTTCCTCGGCCGCCCCCACAGCCTCGACGGACCTCCGACCTGGTTTCAGAGGTCATTTCGGAACACTGGCCCAGCCGAGCGCTCGGTCGCCCTACCGGCTGAGGTCGGCGTCTCCCTGGATCCGACGATCTGGAACTTCGACGTCGCTTGTGCGAAGGTTCCCGCTTCGTACCGCTTCCCGGCCGGCCTCTAGCAACTCGAACTAGTCTGAGCCGGTGGCCGGGCCGGGCTACACGATCAAGACTCTCGACGAGTCGAGCTGGGACGCGTTCGCCGCGCTGGTCGAGGCGAACGGCGGCGTCTTCGGCGGCTGCTGGTGCATGGGCTTCCATCCGGACGACAGCCGCGACCCGGCGCTGAACCGCGAACGTAAGCTCGCACGCGTGCGGGCGGGCACGGCGCATGCGGCCCTCGTGTTCGACGGCGACGACTGTGTGGGCTGGTGCCAGTTCGGCGCGCCCGACGAGGTGCCGAAGATCAAGAACCGGGCTGCATACGAGAAGAGCCTCACGTCCCTGCCGGACTGGCGGATCGCCTGCAACTTCGTCGGCAAGGGGCAGCGGCGCAAGGGCGTCGCCACGGCGGGACTGGCAGGGGCGCTCGATCTGATCGCGGGTCTCGGCGGCGGCAGGGTGGAGGGCTATCCGGAAGCCGCCGGCTCGACTCCCGCCGGCTTTCTCTTCCACGGCGCCCTGTCGACCTACGAGAAGCTGGGATTCGCCCGCGACCGCAAGATCGGCAAGCACCGCTGGGTCGTCACCAAGGTCGTCGAGCCGGCGTAGGCGCGTGTCCGAAGCCCAGCTCACGGATCTCGGCTCGGGGCTCGCGCCAGCCACCGAGGGCTGGTTCGTCGTCAACGTGCGCGATGCCGAGTGGTTCTCCTCGGAGACGAGGGGCGCGGCGTGCTGGTTCGAGAACGAGTACGGCGAGACTCCGGTCGAGTTCCCGCAGCTCGGGATCCACCTGACCGTCCTCGGGCCGGGCCAGAGCAGTGTCTACCACGCCGAGTCGAACCAGGAGGCATTCCTCGTCCTGGCCGGCGAGTGCAGGCTGCTCGTCGAGGGCGAGGAGCGACGCCTGGGCCCCTGGGACTTCTTCCACTGTCCGCCGTGGGCCGAGCACGGCTTCGTGGGGGCCGGCGACGAGCCGTGCGCGATCCTGATGGTCGGCGCCCGCCTGGACCCGGAGGTGCGGTACCCGGTCTCGGAGCTCGCGCTGCGTTACGGCGCGGGCGTCGAGCAGGAGACATCCGACCCGGACGAGGTCTACGCGACGGCCGAGCGCTTCCGGCGAGCGCGGCCGCCGTATTGGTCGCGCCTGCCCTGGGCGTAATGCGGCGCACCTTCCTGGTCGGCGTCGCCTGCGGCCTGGCCCTCGCGGCGACCGGTTGCGGGAACCACCGCTCGTCGGGGGCCGCATTCCGCACGCAAGCAAACCGGGTCTGCCGCGACGTGCATCGGCAGAGCCGAGCAGTGGACTTCTCCTCGAGTTCGGGCTTCGCCAGAGGCCTGGCCGGCATGCGTGCCGGCGTCGTGCGGCTCGAGCATCTTCACCCGCCGCCCGGCGAAGAGCCCGCCTACCGCGATCTGCTCGCGAAGTTGCGCGACATCGACGCGCGCCTCGCCGCGAACCGGGCCGAGCTGCTCAGGCTCCAGCGCAAGTTGAAGGAGTCGGCCGGACGGCCGACCCCCCGAACGATCGAGCGCTTCCGAGCCGTGGTCGGGCCCATCGAGAGGGATGGGCTGCGCGCGGCGGCCGACGCCCGCACCCTCGGGCTCGGAGTCTGCGCCACAGACCTCTCCGGCGGAGCCCCGCTCGCGCCATCACTTGGAGCGCGCGCTACCTAGCCAACGGCAGCGAGCTGGGCCAGGAGCTCCGGCCCGAAGCGCTCGAGCTTCGCTGGCCCGATGCCCGGGACCGCCGCCAGCTCGGCGATCGTGCGCGGCGTCCGCGCGGCCAGCTCGGCCAGCGTGCGGTCGTTGAAGACGACGTACGCCGGCACCTCGTCCGCGCGCGCCCGCGCGAGGCGCCACTCCTTCAGCGCCTGCACCGTCGGCGTCTGCGGGAGCACGGTCCGCTCCTTCTTCGGCAGCGGCAGCGCGGCGGCACGCACGCCGAGCTCGTCGAGGAAGCGGCTCGGCTTCCCGTCCCACGTCACCAGCAGGTGCCGCTTCGCCCGCGTCAGCCCGACGTAGAACAGCCGGCGCTCCTCCTCGACCTCGCCGCGGCGGACCGGTAGCTCTCCCTCCTCGAGGCGCGGCAGCAGGACGGCCTCCCACTCGAGGCCCTTCGCCCGGTGGAGCGTCAGGAGATGGACGCCGCGGCCGGCGCTCGCGCCGAAGCGCTCGTGCAGCAGCGCGACGTAGCCGTCGACCTCGCCGCCGTGCTGCTCGGCGAGCCGCACGAGCCGCGCCAGGTCGGCCTGCCGGGTCTGCTCGCGCTCTCCGAGCTTGTCCGGGACCTCCTCGAGGAGCCCCTGGCGGACCGCGAGCTCGCGCACGACCTCGGCCGCGGGCCCCTGCCGGCCGCGCAGCGCCTTCAGCAGCTGCCGCGCAGCGTCGCGCGCCAGCAGCGACGCGCCCTGGAACGGGATGCCGGCGTCGTGGAACGCCTCCTCGAACTCGCTCGTGCGTGCGTTCGTCCGCACGAGCACCGCCATGTCCTCGAGCGGGATCCCGCCCGCGTGCAGCTCGCGTACGTGGGCGGCGACGTCCAGCCCGGGGCCCACGACCGGCTCGGGGCCGTCGGGCAGAGTCGGAGCGAGCGTCTTCGCCGAGCCGGCGAGCCGCGGCACGAGCCGGTTCGCGAGCTCGAGCACCTGCGGCGTCGAGCGGTAGCTCCGCTCGAGGCGCACCACATGGGCGTGGGGGAAGCGCCGCGGCAGCTCGAGCAGCCAGCCGGCGCTCGCGCCCGTGAAGCCGTAGATCGCCTGGTAGTCGTCGCCGACCGCGCAGAGCTCGTCCCGCTCGCCGAGCCAGAGGTCGAGCAGCGACTGCTGGAGCAGGTTGACGTCCTGGTACTCGTCGACGGTGAAGGCGCGCCAGCGCCCGTGCACCACCGCGCGCGTCTCCTCATCCCCCTCGAGCAGCCGCACCGCGCGCTCGAGCAGGTCCTCGAAGTCGATCAGGCCCTCGGCGTCCTTGCGCCGCTCGTACTCGCGGAAGACCCGGTGCATGAGGTCGGCGGGGATCGGCGGCTCGTGATCGCCGAGCCGGTCGCGGTAGGTGTCGGGCGTGAGGCGCCGGTTCTTCGCCCACTCGATCTCGGTGGCGAGGTCGCCGGCCGGCCGGAAGCGGAACGCCCCCGGCAGCGTGTTGCCGATCCGGCGCAGCAGGAGCGCTTTCGTCGAGAGGATCCGTCGCTGCTCCCCCTCGAAGTGGCGGAGGAGCGCGAGCGCCGCCGAGTGGAACGTCGAGGCGCGGACGCCCTCCACGCCGAGCGCCGCGAGCCGCGCGCGCAGCTCACCCGCCGCCTTGTCCGTGAACGTCACCGCCAGGATGTGCTGCGCCGGGAAGGCGCCGCTCGCGACCTGCCACGCGATCCGGCGCGTGATCGTCGTCGTCTTGCCGGTCCCCGCCCCCGCGAGGATGCACAGCGGCCCGCGCGTGCTCTCCACGGCGGCGCGCTGCTCGGGGTTCAGCCCCGCGAGGATCGTGTCGGCGTCCAGGGCGAGGAGGCTAGCGCCGCGACCGGCCGACGACCGTGCCGGGAACGTCAGAGCTTCGTGTCGGGCGCGTGACGCGGCTCGAGGTCGAGCCGGTAGCTGCCCGTGTCCGAGAGATTCGGCAACTCGATGCGCTGCGGCTCCTTCACGATGTTCCGGAGCTTCCCCACCACCTCGAGCGTGTCGCCCTCGTCCACGAGCCGCTCGAGGTCTGCGAGCTCTCGCTCGAGCCAGTCGGGATCCACCGGCGGCCGGCTGAGCCGCAGGATCTTCGGATGCGTCGTCGCGCCGACGGACTCGTCGTCGCTCCAGAGCTCCTCGTGGATCTTCTCCCCCGGCCGGACTCCGACGATCGAGATCCGGATGTCGCGGGCAGTCGTGGCCGGGTCGTCCGGCAGCCGGGGCTCCTTGCCCGAGAGGCGGATCATGTTCTGCGCGAGCTCGACGATCTTCACGGGCTCGCCCATGTCGAGCACGAAGACCTGGCCGCGACCGCCGATCGCGCCCGCCTGGACGACGAGCGACACCGCCTCCGGGATCGTCATGAAGTAGCGGGTCATCTCGGGATGGGTCACGGTCACCGGCCCGCCGCGCTCGATCTGCTTGCGGAAGATCGGGATCACGCTGCCCGACGAGTTGAGGACGTTGCCGAACCGCACGGCGACGAACCGGGTCGAGACGTTGCGTCGGTGGCCGAACGACTCGACGACCCACTCGCACAGCGCCTTCGACTGCCCCATCACCGTCCTCGGGTTCACGGCCTTGTCCGTCGAGATGAAGACGAAGCGCTCGACGCCGAACTCGGCCGCGAGCTCGACGAGGACGCGCGTGCCCGTGACGTTGTTGCGCACGGACTCGAGCGGATGCGTCTCCAGCATGGCGACGTGCTTGTACGCCGCGGCATGGAACACGACGGTCGGCTTGTACTTCTCGAACACCTCGCGCCGCAGCGCCTTCTGGTTCCGCACGTCCATCAGCTTCGGCAGCGCGGCGGTGAAGTCGCGCTCGCTGGCGAGCTCGCGCTCGATCTCGAACAGCGGCCCCTCGGCGTTGTCGACGAGGATCAGCCGGGACGGCCGGACACGCGCGATCTGGCGGCAGAGCTCGGAGCCGATCGAGCCGCCGGCACCGGTGACGAGGACGGTCTGGCCCTCGAGATAGCCGGCGACCTCGTGGAAGTCGACCTCCACCTGCTCGCGGCCGAGCACGTCCTGGACCTGAACCGGGCGGATCTGGCCCGCGAGGCCGGCGTCCCCCGTGATCAGCTCGTACAGCCCCGGCAGCGTCTTGACCGTGATGCGCAGCTGCTGCGCCGTCTCGACGATCCGCCGGCGCACCTCGCCCGAGACGGAGGGCATCGCGATCAGCACCTCGTCGGGGCGATGCTCGCGCAGGACGCGCGGCAGCTCGTCGATCGTGCCGAGCACGCGCACGCCGAGGATCCGCGTGTGCCGCTTGCGCGCGTCGTCGTCGACGAACCCGATCGGCGTGTAGGCGAGCATCCGCGACCGCTGCATCTCCTGCACGATCAGCCGGCCCGCGTCGCCGGCGCCCACGACGAGCACCTCCTTGCCGCGCGCGACCATGGTCAGCCCGGGCCGCTCGACCACCGTGCGCGCGAGCAGGCGCGAGCCCGTGATGAAGGCGAGCGTGAGGAGCAGGTCGGTGGCGGCGATCGACCGCGGCAGCCGGAAGCCATGCACCGGGGAGACGAGGTAGACCGTCACGTCGGCGATGAGGCAGGCGACGACGACGCCCCGCGCGATGGCCCACATGTCCCGGATCGAGACGTAGCGCCACCAGCGGTTGTAGAAGCCGAAGGCGATGAAGACGACGAGCTTGATCGCGAGGACGAGCAGGAGCGTCCGATTGAAGAGGAGCTGATACCCGCGGTGGTGCGAGAGCCCGTTGTCAAAGCGAAGCTGGAAGGCCAGCCACCAAGAGGTGGCGACGATGACCGCATCCACGAGGAGCTGCCAGATCCTGTGCGGCGAGATGAGATTGCGCATCAGACGCGAGAGGGGACGGCCGAGCGCACCACCTCGACCACGCGCTCCTGCGCCTCCGCCGGCATGCCCGGCCAGAGCGGCAGCGAGAAGTTCTCCGCCGCGGCCTGCTCGGTCACCGGCAGCGAGCCGGCCTCGTAGCCGAGGAAGCGCAGCGACGGCTGGAGGTGGAGCGGGGTCGTGTAGTACGTCGCAGACGCGATGCCCGCCTCGGAGAGGGCGGTGCGGATCGTCTCGCGCTCGGTCGAGCGGCAGACGAAGAGGTGGTAGACGTGGCCCGGCTCGTCCTGCGGGATCTCCACGAGCTCGCCCAGGCCGAGCTCGGCGTAGCGGGCCGCGGCGGCGCGGCGCCCCTCGTTCCAGCCCGCGAGCTCGGGCAGGAAGATGCGCAGGAACGCGGCCTGCAGCTCGTCGAGGCGCGAGTTGTAGCCGACGGCGTCGAACGCGGCCTTGTCGCGCGAGCCGTGGAAGGAAAGGAGCTGCACGCGGTCGGCGAGCTCCTCGTCGTCGGTCGCGACGAGGCCGCCGTCACCGAGGCAGAAGAGGTTCTTCGTGGGGTAGAAGCTGAAGGTCGAGATGGTGCCGTGGCGCGCGACGTCGGGCGCGCCGAAAGCCTGCGCCGCGTCCTCCAGCACGGGGACGCCGAGCTCCATGAGCGGGCGTACGTCGAGCGGGCGCCCGAACAGGTGGACCGGGACGATCGCCCGCGTGCGGTCGGTGACCTTCGCCGCCGTGTCCTCGAGGTCGAGGTTGAGCGTGGCGAGGTCGATGTCCGCGAAGACCGGGGTCGCCCCGCGGCGTGCGATCGACTCGGCCGTCGCGTAGAAGGTGAAGGCGGGGCAGATCACCTCGTCGCCCGGCCCGACGCCGAGCGCGTCGAGCGCGATCACGAGCGCGTCGGTGCCGTTGGCGACCCCGATCGTGCGTTTCACGCCGAGCCGAGCGGCGGCCTCCTCCTGGAACGCCCAGTACTGAGGGCCGCGGATGAAGCCCTTCCCGTCGAGCACCTCCCGGAAAGCGGCCTCGAGCCGCGGGATCAGCGGCTCGTATTCGGCTCGGACGTCAACGAGAGGAATCGTCTGCACGCGCGTCAACTCTAGCCGCCGCCGTCCATCGATACACCAGATACGCCAGTCCGAGCACGATGCCTGCCGCGATCGCGTACTCGACGAAGCGGAAGCCGTGCTCGAAGCTGTTGTAGCTCGCGCCGAGGCCGTAGCCGATGCCGACGAAGGCGAAGGACCAGAGGAGCGAGCCCACGAACGCCAGCGCGAGGAAGATGCCGAGCGGCATCTCGAACAGCCCCGCGGGAATGGCGACGAACGAACGCAGGACCGGCGTCACCGTCCCGATCAACACGCCGGGCCGGCCCCAACGCTGGAACCAGGCGTCCGCCCGGTCGAGGCGCGCCGGCGTCACGTGGAACCAGCGGCCGTGCCGCTCGAGTAGCTCGCGGCCCCCGAAGCGCCCGATCGACCAGCCGACGAGGTCGCCGACGAGATAGCCGAGCGTCGCCGCGACGGCGATGGCCACGTACGCCCCGGCGCCGAAGCCGATCTGGCTGCCGAAGACCGAGACGCCGTCGGCGCCGGAGAAGGCGCCCGCGGCGAGGGCGCCGCCGACCAGCGCGACGAGCTCGCTCCCGGCGGGCAGGACCGCGCCGAGCGCGAGCAGGCCGAAGACGGCGTAGAGGCCGTGGTTCTCGACCGCGGAGGTGAAGCTCGACGAGAGGCTCGCCAGGAGCACCGCGCGGACTCTACTTACGTGCGCGAGGACGGAATGAGAAGGGCGCCGCGAGGGAGCTGCGGCCGACGGAGCTGGTCGCGTCGACGGCCACCTCGTAGTGCCCCTTCGGAGCGCGACGCCCGGCGATCCGGCCCCGCCATGTCGCGTGCTGCGGCCCCGCGGCGAACGAGCCCGAGCGCAGGGTCGCCACCGGGACGCCGTTCGGGCGCTCGACCCGCACCACGACGTCCGCCGCGCGGCTCAGCTGGAACGTCGCGGTCGGCAGGCCGCCGCTGCCGAGCTTGACGGCGAGCGACGAAAGCGTGTCGTCGAGCGAGAACGTCCGCTGCGCGCTCGTCGTGATCTTGCGGTCGTCGGTGGCGGTGACCGCGAACGTCCAGGCGCCCTCGGGCGCCGGGGACCCGCCGGTGCTGCCGTCCCACGTGACCGTCTCCAGGCTCGCGGGCTGGGCGCCGTCGGCGAGGGTGATCTTCCTCCCGCCCGGGCCCGTGAGCGTCGCGACCACCGTGGAGGGCCGGGCCAGCCGGTACGAGAGCTTCTCCGTGTCGCCGACACCGTCGCCGTTCGGCGAGAGGACGGGCGCCGCCGGAGGCGCCACGTAGACGCCGGAGTAGGAAAGGACGAGCGCGTCCGAGACCTTGGGCCGCCTGCCCTTCGAGGGCCTGGTAAGCAGCGAGGCGTCGAACGCGAGCCCCGCTGCCGGGCCGGCGCCGAGGCCGAAGGCCGTCGTCGCGCCGAGCCGCGAGAGCTCGACCGCGAGCTCGTAGCTGGACATGCCGATGCTGTAGGCGGGATCCGTCCCCTCGACCGAGACGAGGAGGATGCGCCCGTCGGGCAGCTGGCCGATCGCCCCGCGCGGCTGCCGCGTGTTCAGCTGGCGCGAGTCGAGATCCTCGCCCGCGTGGAAGACGGGCTTGCCGTTCCGCACGAGCAGCGGCCCGCCGCCGATCGCCCCCGCCAGCGCGCTCCAGTCGGGCGAGAGCGACAGGCGGACCGCGACCTGCTCGCCGGCCGGCGCCTCCGTTCTGAGCTCGCCGGTCGAGATGGAGCCGCGTGCGACGAGAACGGCGCCGCCGCGCGGGATCCGTGTCGGCCCGCTGCTCGCGACCTGGGTCACCGTCCCGACCAGCGCCCCGCCGAGGGTCGCCGGCGGGAACGAGCCGATCACGTCCTCGACCACGCCCGCCTCCTTCGGCGTCGCCGTGCCGTAGGCCGGCGTGTAGAGCGTGAACTTGCCTTTGCCGGCAGGAGAGTTCAAGACCAGCGGACGGCGCTGGCCGCCTCCCTGCCAGGTTCCGGCGAGCGAGACTCGCGCGGTCGTGAGCAGACCGTTCGCGCCGATGCCGACGCTGGAGCGACCGTCGGCGGGGGCGCTCTCGAGCACGCCGCCCTGCATGAGGATCCCGCTGGGAACGCCGGTGCGCGGAGCGAAGTAGTCGCCGTCGATCGCCACGGTGGTCGCGCCGGCGGCCGTCCGCTGCTGGAGGTGAGTCAGCTCCTCCGTCCCCCGCAGCACGCCGTTCGACAGCGCCGGCTGGAGCGAGTAGACGGAGCCGTCCGGCCTCGGCGCCGTCACCACGTCGAGGACGATGGGGCCGCGCGAGCTGAAGTCGACCTCGCGGGTGTACGTCACGCCGGGCATGAGCAGCGAGGTCGTGACCTTCTCCTGCGGACCGCGCCCGCTCGCCGCGGAGGCAATCGCGGACACGAGAAGCGCCGCGAACGCGACGCATACGAACCTCTTGCGCAGAACAGACACGACCCCGGCGCAGGTTAGCGTGGGGTGCGTGGAGCCCTCGCTGGAGCAACGCGTCATCTCGGCGGTCGGCCCTCATCCGGCTGTTCGCAGCATCCGTCTCGCCGGCTCACGGGCGGAGGGGCGGGCGACCGCGTTCTCGGACTGGGACTTCATCGTCGCCGCGGACGACTTCCCGGCGCTCGCGGCGGTCCTGCCGGAGCTTTGCGCGCCGCTCGGCCCGCTCGCCGAGCAGTGGGACCGGCTCAGCCCCCACCAGTGCTGGATGCTGATGCTCGCGGGGCCGACGAAGATCGACCTGATCTTCCCCGACGAGCCGCACGAGCTCGAGCCGCCGTGGGAGCCGTCGCGAGAGACCCTCGCCTCCGTCGACCGGCACTTCTGGGACTGGACGCTCTGGCTCCGGAGCAAGGAAGCGGCCGGGAAGGCGGACCTCGTGGCGACCGAGCTCGACAAGCTCTTCCGGCACCTGCTCGGCCCGCTCGGTGTGACGAGCAGGCCGGAGTCGGTGGCGGAAGCCGTGGCCGCGTACCGCGTAGCGCGTGATCGCGCAGAGCGCCGCTTCGGCTGCCGGGTGCCGCGCGAGCTGGAGACGGCGGTCGCAGACGCGGTCGCGAGCCCGGGGTAGCGTCGCGGCGTGCGCGTCGCGCTCCTCTCGGACCAGCACGCGAACGACGTCGCATTCCGCGCCGCGCTCGCAGACGTCGAGCGGCTCGGCGTCCACGAGATCGTCTGTCTCGGGGACGTGGCGCAGGGAGGCGCGGAGCCCGCCGAGACCCTCGAGCGGCTACGTGCGGTCGGCTGTGCGACCGTCCTCGGCAACGCGGACGCCTTCCTGCTCGAGATACCGACGGACTCGCCGGAGCCCGTGACCGAGCAACAGCTCGAGGTGGGGGAGTGGACTCTCTCGCGGCTGAGTGCCGCGCAGCTCGACCAGATCCGCGCCTTCGAGCCGGTCGTCCGCCGCGAACTCGAGGGCGTGCGGCTCCTCTTCTGCCACGGCTCGCCCGCCTCCTACGACGACGTGCTCCTGCCTGAGCTCGGGGGCGACGCACTCGAGCCGTTCCGGGGCCACGACGCAGCTCTGGTCGCGGGCGGCCATACGCACCTCCAGTGGACGCGCCGGATCGACGACGGTCTCTACGTCAACCCGGGCAGCGTGGGCATCTCGTACGACCGGCACGCCGAGCCGCTCGTCCTGCGGGCGCTCGCCGAGTGGGCGCTCGTCACCGTCGAGCACGGCGCGGTCGCGGTCGAGTTCCGTCAGGTTCCCTACTCCCCGGAGGACGTGCGAGCGGCGATCGCACGCAGCGGCCGGCCCTACGCCGACGAATGGGCCGCGCAATGGGCCTGAGAGAAAACGACGACGGCTGGGACTTCAAGGTCCTGATCCTCGACGACGAGTGGGTGCTGCGGATCCCCCGCAACGAGCCCGCCGCGGCGAAGCTCGCGACGGAGGCCGGGCTGCTGCCCGCGCTCGCACCCGCGCTCCCGGTCGAGATCCCGCGCTTCGAGCACGCCTCGCGCGAGCCGCCGTTCGTCGTCTACCGGCTCATCCGAGGCGAGCCGCTGCGGCACGATGACCCGGACGGCGTCCGCGCATTCCTCGCAGCGCTGCACGCCTTCGACGCGAGCGGGATCGACCTGCCGCGGCCCGACTGGCTCGAGGCGTGGCGCGAGAACGCCGCCCGTTTCCGCGACGTCGTCCTGCCGCTGCTCGAGCCGGGCGAGCGCTCGCGCGGCGAGGCGCTTCTGCAGGAGGTGGAGACGCTGGTCGGGTTCGAGCCGAGGCTCACGCACTGCGACCTCGAGGCGTGCCACCTGCTCGTGCGCGACGGGCGTCTCGCGGGCGTGATCGACTGGGCGGGCGCGCGGATCGGCGATCCCGCGCTCGACTACGGCTGGCTCCTCAACGACCCCTTCCCGGACTGGGACGTCGACGACGAGCTACGGCGTCGCGCCTCGCTCTACTACCGCTTCGGGCCGTGGTTCGCGGTGGAGTACGGCCTGCGCACGAACCAGCCGGAGTGGGTGCGGAGCGGGCTCGAGAACCTCAGGTCCAGACTCTGACCGGGCGGTAGAGCGTGTCGCGCTGGACGGCCGTCTTGCCGAGCGAGCGGATCAGGTGGACGAGCTCCTCGGCGCTCGTCCGGTGCGTCGTGCCGGCGGCCGAGACGACGTTCTCCTCGATCATCACCGAGCCGAGGTCGTCGGCGCCGAAGCCGAGCGCGACCTGGCCGATCTTCTTGCCCTGCGTCACCCACGACGAGCCGATGTGCGGCACGTTGTCGAGGTAGATCCGGGAGACGGCCTGGGTCAGCAGGTAGTCGAAGGAGGTCGGCCGGGCCTCGACCGGCACGAGCGAGACGAGCCGGTTGCCGTCGTCCTGGAACGTCCACGAGAAGAAGGCGCGGAAGCCGCCGGTCTCGTCCTGCAGCTCGCGGATCCGCCGCAGGTGCTCGACCCGCTCCTCGAGCGTCTCGACGTGGCCGTACATCATCGTCGCGGTGGTCGAGATCCCGAGCCGGTGCGCCTCGCGCATCACGCCGAGCCACTCCTTCGTCTTGACCTTCTTCGGCGCGATGATCTCGCGCACGCGGTCGACGAGGATCTCGGCGCCCCCGCCGGGGATCGAGTCGAGGCCGGCGTCCCGGAGCCGCGCGAGCGTCTCGGGCACGGTGAGCTTCGAGCGCCGCGCCGCGTGCACGACCTCCGACGGCGACAGCGCATGCAGGTGGATCGGGTAGCGCGACTTGATCGACGAGAAGAGATCCTCGTAGTAGTCGACGCCGAGGTCGGGATGGTGGCCGCCCTGCATGAGCAGGCCGGTGCCGCCGAGCGCGAGCGTCTCCTCGATCTTCTTGAAGATGACCGGCTTCGGCAGGAGGTAGCCCTCCCGCCTGTCGCCGGGCCGGCGGTAGAAAGCGCAGAAGTCGCAGTCGGTGACACAGACGTTCGTGTAGTTGAGGTTGCGGTCGATGATGAAGGTGACCCGCTCCGGGTCGTGCAGCCGGTTCCGCACCTCGTTCGCGCCGCGGCCGACGGCCACGAGGTCGCGGGAGCGCAGGAGCTGGATCGCCTCGTCGTCGGTGATGCGCTCCCCCGAGGCCGCCTTCTCGAGCACCTCACGCAACGGCGGCACCCGCGGTCTGGACGAAGCGGAGCTCCGGCACCGTCTCGAGCAGCCCGGCGTCGCGCGCCAGCTCGAGGAACGTGTAGAGGCCGGCGCGCTCGCGCGGCCCGAAGCGGTAGCGGAGCTTCTCGAAGTAGCGCGCGAGGAAGCCGGCCGGGTAGCCGTAGCGCTCGGCCGCCTCGTACGCGAGCTGCTGCGGCTCGGCGCGGGCGAGCCGCACCGAGGCGACGAGCGCGTCCTCGAGCTCCGCGAGCCCCTCGGCGAGCGGCTCGGGACAGGCCCAGACCGCGAACACCATCGGCAGCCCGGTCCGCTCGAGCCAGAGCCGGCCGAGGTCGTGATGCGGCGTCGGGTCCTCGAAGGCAGAGCGCAGCGCGGCGTCGCCGATCAGGAGCTTCGCCTCCGCCTCCCGGGTGTCGTACGCATCGAGCGGCGCCTGCTCCGCCTCGGGCAGCAGCACCTTCGTGAGCGCGACCGAGGTGGCCGACTCGGGCGTGACGGCGACGCTGCGCACGCGCTCGAGCGGGACGCGGGAGACGAGCTGGATCGAGTCGACGGCGCCTTCGGAGGCGACGCAGAGCCGCGGCAGCAGCCGCAGCCGGTGCGCGTCCTGCGCGTACGCGATCGAGGAGATCGGCGCCGTGTCAAGCTGGCCAGCGACCAGCATCCGGTTCAGCTCGGTCGGGACGCCCTGCACCTCCTCCACCTCGGCCTCGACCCGGTAGAAGACCGGCGCCATGTTCACGTAGGAGATGCGGCCGAGCCTCACCACGGTCGCCCCTCGACCGCCGCGACCGCAGCGTCGCGACTCAGGTACGCGCGCACCTCCGAGATGACCCCGTCGCGCAGCACGAGCACCTGGTGCCGCCCGTCGAGATGTGGATCGACGACGAGGAGGTCCTCGCGCTCCAGGACGATCTCCGGGGAAGCCTGGATGCCGCGCTCCCGCGCCTCGCGCAGCATCGCCAGTACCTCGTCGCGGTTGCGGCAAATCTCGCCTGGGTACCGGCCGAGCCAGACGATGTCGGGCGCGAGCACCTCCTCGAACTTCGTGAGGTCGCCCTGCTCGACGGCTTCGCGAGGGCTCACCATCGCCGCAGCTCGTTGTAGAGGCTGTCGCGCTGTACGGGGGTCCGGCCCGCCTCACGGACGACGCGCACGAGCTCGGCGACCTTCTGCTCGGTGCCGGCACTTGCGCCGGCGGCCTGGAAGATCTTCTCCCGCACGACCGTGCCCTGGACGTCGTCGGCACCGAAGTGGAGCGCGACCTGGGCGAGCGGGAGGCCCATCATGATCCAGTAGGCCTTCACGTGCGGGATGTTGTCGAGCAGCAGGCGCGCGACGGCGATCACCTTCAGGTCGTCGGCCCCGGTCGTGAAGCGGAAGCCGCGGCGCTCGAAGACGGTGTTCTCGGGATGGAAGGCGAGCGGGATGAAGGAGAGGAACCCACCGGTCCTGTCCTGCTGCTCGCGCAGGCGCAGGAGGTGGTCGACGCGCTCCTCGTAGGTCTCGACGTGGCCGTAGAGCATCGTGCACTGGGTCGTGATCCCGAGCCGGTGCGCGGTGTCGTGGACGTCGAACCACTCGTCGGGATGCTCCTTGCCCGGCGCGATGAGCGCCCGGACGCGGTCGGCGAAGATCTCGGCGCCGCCGCCGGGCATCGAGTCGAGGCCCGCGTCCCTGAGCGTGACGAGCACCTCCTCGTGCGAGCAGCTCTCGAGCCGCGACATGTGGTGGATCTCGGAGGCCGTGTAGAACTTGAGATGGACGTCCGGCAGCGCCTCCTTCAGCTTGCGCAGGAGGCCGGCGTAGTACTCGAGGTCCACGTGCGGGTTCTCGCCGTTGACGGTGTGGATCTCCGTGAAGCCGAGGAGCTCGTGCTGCGCGACGGCGTCCTCGACGAACTCGTCGGCGGTGAGCGTGAAGGCGTCCTCCTGTTTCCGCGTCTTCGCGAAGGCGCAGAACTTGCACTTCACGCGACAGACGTTCGTCTGGTACAGGTTGATGTTCTGGACGAAGAAGACCTCGTCGCCGCCGCCGCGCTGCCGCCGGGCCACGTCGGCGAGCTCGCCGAGCACGAGTAGGTCGTCGGTCTCCATCAGCGCGACGCCGTCGTCGAAGTCCAGGCGCTCGCCCGCGAGCACCTTGTCCCGGATGGGGGCGAGCGTGTCGAGGGTGTCGAGAACAGCCATGCGGCTTACCTTTCCCGGTCGACGACCGCGTGCGCCAGGGCCTCGAGCTCGTCTCTGTACAGCTCGCCGTCGAGCCGCGCCCTGGCCCGATTAGCGTAGTCGAGCGCCACCTCCCGAGCCTCCTCGAGAGCGCCGGTCGCGGCGACGCGGACGAGCGCGCCGTCCATAGGCCCTCCGGCGAGCGCCGCCCGGACGACCGCGTCCCGCTGCGCCGCGAGCAGGAGCGGCAGGGTCGGCGTGCCGTCGCGGAGGTCGGTGCCCGCGATCTTCCCGGTCTCGATGGTGGCGCCGGAGCAGTCGAGGACGTCGTCGGCGATCTGGAACGCGATCCCGAGCGCGAGCCCGTACTCGCCCGAGCCGCCGCCGAGCCGGCACGACGCCTCGAACAGCTTTCCCGTCTTGAGAGCGCAGCGCTCGAGGTACGCGTCGACGCTGGTCGCGGGATCATGGGTCTGCGTCCGCTGCATCGCCTCGCCGCGCGCGAGGGCGAGCGTGGCGTCGGCGAGGATCTCGACCGCCCGGGCGTCATCGGTCGCGCTCAGCTCGGCGAAGGCGCGGGCAAAGAGGTAGTCGCCGGTCGCGCGGGCGGCGGCCGGGCCGTAGATCGACCACGCGGCCGCCTTGCCCCGGCGGAAGTGCGCGCGGTCGATCAGGTCGTCGTGGACGAGCGTCGCCATGTGCACGAGCTCCACTGCGACGCCTGCCGCGAGCGACGGCTCCGTTCCGGACGGCGCCGAGAGGAAGACGAGTGCCGGCCGCAGCCGCTTCCCGCCCGCGGCCAGCGCCTCGTTGCCGACGGCCGCGACGAGGCCCGGGTGCGTGGCCACCGTGCGCGCGAGCCGCTCCTCGAGCGCGTCCAGATACGCGTCGAGCCCAGGCACCGTGCGGATGTCCTCGAGCGTCGTAGTCACGCTCCCTCCCCTGTGTGCAAGGCCACGATACCGCCCGCAAAGAGCCGGAATTCGACCCCGGCGAAGCCACAGCTCTCGAGCAGGGCGGCGAGCTCCTCGGCCCCGGGAAAGCGCCGCACGCTCGCGGGCAGGTACGTGTAGGCGTCGCCGCCCGGAAGCAGGCGCCCCAGCAGCGGCACGATCCGGTCGAACCAGACGCGGTAGAAGGGAGCGAGGAAGCCGCGCGGGGTCGTGATCTCGAGGATCCCGAGCCGGCCGCCCGGCCGGAGCACCCGGCGCAGCTCGCGGAGCCCGGCCTCGAGGTCCTCGACGTTGCGCACGCCGAAGCCGACGACGGCCACGTCGAAGGACGCGTTCTCGAACGGGAGCGCGAGCACGTCGGCCCGCACCCACTCGAGCTCCGGCGCCTTGCGGCGGGCGCGCTCGAGCATCCCCTGCGAGAAGTCGACGCCGACGACGCTGCCGGCGCCGGCCTTCCGGCCTGCGAGCGCGAGGTCGCCCGTGCCGCAGCAGGCGTCGAGGACGCGGTCGCCCGGCCGGACGGTCGCCTGGATCGTGGCCTTGCGCCAGCGGCGATCGAGGCCGGCGGTCATGACGCGGTTCATCGCGTCGTAGACCGGCGCGATGCGGTCGAACATCCGCTGCACGCCCTCCGCCGGCAGCCGGCCGCTCTCGACCGTCACGAGGTCTGACCCCAGCGAGGGATAAGCGCGTGCTCGAGGCCGAGCAGGTCGAGGGCCCGCGCGACGACGAAGTCAACGAGCTGCTCGACGGTCTCGGCGCCGTGGTAAAAGCCGGGCGCGAGGAAGAGGATCGTCGCGCCCGCCTCGCGCAACGTGAGCATGTTGCGGAGATGGATCGCCGACAGCGGCGTCTCGCGCGGCATGAGCACGAGCCGGCGCTCCTCCTTGATCGCCACCGACGCCGCGCGGTGGATGAGGTTCGTCATCGCGCCGGACGCGATCGTCCCCACGGTTCCCATCGAACAGGGGCAGATCAGGTAGGCATCGACCTTCGCCGAGCCCGACGCGTACGGAGCCTTCCAGTCCTCGGGGTCGTAGACCCGGGCCGCGCCGTGCGCATGTTCGAGCAGCCGCGCGAGCGTCTCGTCACGCGAAAGCGTCGCGTCGCCGAAGAGCTCGGTCCCCAGCACCTCGATCCCCGCGCGCGACGCGCAGACCCCGATCTCGCAATCGGCGGCCGCGAGCGCCTCGAGCAGCCGGGCCGCGTACGCCGCGCCGGAAGCGCCGGTGATCCCGAGGAAGACGTGCATTCCCCGGATTCTCGCTGCTGCCGGCTAGTGAGTGCCTTTGGAGGCTTCGAGGAAGATCGCGAGCTGGTGCAGCCGGTCGTCGCCGAGCGAGGCGAACGACGGCATCGGCGAGCCCGGCGTGACCGACGACGGGTTCTGCAGGTGCTTGACCTGGGTCGGGATGCCGAGGTTGCGCGTGCCGATCGCCGTCAGGTCCGGCGCACCGAGGTTCGAGCCTCCGGAGCCGGCATACGTGTGGCAGGCGGTACAGCCCGAGGTGGCGAACAGCTTCGCGCCCGGCACCGCGGCGGGCGGCAGGTTCTCCTCGTGGATCCACCTCGGCACGTCCCTGATCACCTCGGACGCGAGTGCCTCCTGCGCGGTCGCGCCCTTCCAGGTCAGCACGCCCATCGAGAGGATCGTCAGGACGCCTGCGACCATCGCCACGGGCCGCGCCGACGGACGCCGCTCGCGGCGCCGGTCGAGGAACGGCAGCCCGATCAACAGCATGAGGGCGATCGTCGGCACGCCCACGGTGCCGAGGAAGACCGACTCCGGCCACTTGAAGATCCGGAGCAGGTAGAAGAGGAAGTAGAAGTACCAGTCGGGGCGCGGCACGAAGCTGACCGTCCCGGGGTCGGCCGGCGCGGTGTACTCCGGCCCGAGCAGCCCGGGGTTCAGCCCGTCGTGGTGCGGCCCGTACGACGTCCACTTCCAGATCGCCGCGAGCCCGATGATGACCGCGACGACGACCAGGCTCATGATCGTGTCGTGGAACATCGCGTAGGGGTAGAACGGCTTCCCGCGCGTCTTGACGTCGTCCTTGTAGCGGGCGAACCCCGCGCGTTGCTCGTCGACGCGCGACGGCTTCTCCTTAGGCTGCGGCACGACCGCCATTACTTCTGCCCTCCCGGCTGGCCCGCGATGCCGTTCCGCGGCACCGCCCGCGTAAGGCCCGGCCGCAGCGGCGGCCGTCCGTTCTCGGACGGCTCCATCCCCGCAGCCTCTCTCGACCAGGGCGGCGAGGTGACGCCGAGGCGGATGACGAGGTAGAGGTGCAGGCCGATGAGCCCGATGATCGCGCCCGGGATCAGGAGCATGTGCATCGAGTAGAAGCGGGTCAGCGTCTCACCGCCGATCTCCTGCCCCCCGCGGAGGAACTGGGCCAACCACGGCCCCAGGAACGGCGCCGTCCCGTTCAGGTTGATCCCGACGACGCTCGCCCAGTACGCCGTCTGGTCCCACGGCAGCAGGTAGCCGGTGAATCCCTCCATCATCCCGCTCACGAGGATGAGGACGCCGATGATCCAGTTGAGCTCGCGCGGGTACTTGTAGGCGCCGAACAGGAACACGCGGCCCATGTGCAGGAACATGAGGATGATGAAGACGCTCGCGCCCCAGCGGTGCATGCCGCGCACGAGCCAGCCCATCGTCACCTCGTCCGTGATGTGCCGGATCGACTCCCAGGCGACCGGCTGGCCGGTCGCGGGATCGGTCTGGGCGGACGGCGTGTAGTACATCGCGAGGATCACGCCGGTGATCGCCTGCACGAGGAAGGCGGTCAGCGCGGCCGAGCCGAGCGTCTGCATCCAGTTGACGTCCGCCGGGACGTTGCGGAAGAGGAAGTAGCGCAGCCCGCCGACGAGCCCCGACCGCTCCTCGAGCCAGTCGACCGGGTACATGATCGCCGTCTCCATCTGCTGGCGGCGGAGCTCGGACTTCGTCGGCTTGCGCTTGTAGGTCGTGGTCATCCGTGCATGGGCGGCGGGTAGGGATAGAACCATGCCTCGGGCCCGTCGACGTGCTGGCCCGGGCCGTACTGCTTGTACTTGTAGATCTTCGCCTGGGCGCCCGTCCCCTCGACGTGCGAGACGGAGAAGGTACTGAGGAGGATCAGGCGACCGTTGACGATCTCGAAGTCGTAGCGGTCGAGGGCGCGCACAGGCGGCCCGGCGGTGCGGTTCCCCTCGGTGTCGTACTGGCCGCCGTGGCAGGGACAGCCGTAGCCGGCGGGCACGGCCGGGATCAGCCGGACCTTCCCGTTGTGCGTGTGCTCGAACTGCGTGGGCTTGCCGAGGATGCTGCCGCTCGGGCCGTTGGCCTGGACGGGACAGCCGAGGTGGGCGCAGCGGTTCGAGATGATCGTGAAGCTCGGCTGCTGGCTCGTCTTCTTCGTGTTCGGGTCGGTCACGGTGACCGGGCCGTTGTTGCGAACGAAGGCCGTCCGGCGCGAGACCTCGCCCTGCACCGGGTCGCTCATGAAGGTGGCGATGAACCACTCCGACACGCCGAAGGTCGAGACCGGACCGAGGTCGACCTTGTGCTGCTTCTGTCCGAGGAAGGACGGGAGGACGGCGAAGCCTGCGACGGGGACGGTGATCAGCCCGCCGATGACGGCGCCGAGGCCGAGGGTCGCGCCCTCGAGGAAGTGGCTGCGGGTGACCGCCGTCTCGGGAACGACCGGCAGGGCCACGCCCTGCTGGTCGGCCGGAGGCGCGGTCTCGCCGGCGCCCGCCTCGACCATCTCGCGGCGCTCGGGCTCGACGGCGATCGGCTCACCGCGCAGGTCGGCGGTCGCCTCCCGGGCCCAGAGGAAGCCGAAGACGATGGCGATCGCGGCGCCGATCGAGGAGATCAGCTCGGGATTGATGACGAGCCCGACGAGGATGACGACGATGCCGATCGCGAAGCCGATCGGGTACACCGTCGGCGCCGGCAGGTGCGCTTCCTCGCGCTCGTTTCCGGGACTCGGCTGCTCCGGCTCCACCAGTGCGAAGTCTTATCGGAAACGCCTGCCCTGTGAGCGGGGAACCTACCGCCTCGTGGCAGGTGCCGCGTACAGCTGGTGCACGACCAGCTGAAGCGCCTTGTCGGTCGCCTGGTACGCCGGTCGCTCCGCGACGTTGTCGAGCTCCCAGGGGTCGCGCTGGAGGTTGTAGAGCTCGCGCCAGCCGTTGAAATAGCTCACGTAGAGGAACTGCTTCGACTGGACGGCGATGTACGGCGGCGGCCCGTTCGGAAGCTTGCTGGTGCCGAGCCACTCGACGAGGAACGACTTGCGCCAGGGGATCACGGTCCCGTGCAGCATGGGCAGGAAGCTCTGTCCGTCCACGGGGAGGCCCGGCGTGACGCCTGCGATCGCGCTGATCGTCGGCGCCAGGTCGATGTTGAGCACGGGCTCCGAGTTCGTCGTGGCGGCCGTCGTCCAGGGCGTGCGCACGATCAGCGGCACGTGCGTCGACTCCTGGTACGGCCAGATCTTGCCGCCGAGCCGGTGCTCGCCCCAGAGGAAGCCGTTGTCGCTCGTGTACACGATCACCGTGTGGTCGAGCTCGTGCCGCGCCTTGAGCTCGTCGACGATCCGCTTCACGCCCCGGTCGAGCGCCAGCAGCGCCTCGAGCTGCCTGACCCGGACGTGCTTGATGTAGAGCTGCGCCGCCACCTTCAGCATGTCCCTGTGCCAGAAGCGCCACGGCTCCTTGCCGATGTTGCGCTGGTTGAAGGCCGGCGAGTGGAGCGGGGCGATGTTCTCGAGCTTGCCCTGATCCTGCTTGGCCGGGATCGCCGGCAGATGCGGCGCCACCGGGGCGTAGTAGAGGAAGAACGGCTTGCGGGCCGAGTGGATGAAGTCGACCGCCTTCTGGGTCAGCACGTTCGTCGAGTAGTCGGACGGGCGGTGGCCGTAGTGGACGAGCTTGCCGTTGTCGTCGAGGTTGTAGTCGTAGTACTTCTCGATCGGGAAGCTGTCCATCGCCTGCCAGTCGTCCCAGCCGGCCGGCTTCCCGTTCTTCCCCCAGGACGCGTAGGCGTTCAGGTACTTGCCGACCAGCGCCGTCTGGTAGCCGGCGCCGTGCATCCAGGTGGCGAGCGTCGAGGTCTGGTTGAAGACGGCGCCGTTGTGCGCGCCGAAGTTCGACAGCACGCCCGTGTGGTGGGAGTACTGGCCGCTGAGGATGCTCGCCCGCGACGGCCCGCACAGGGAAGTCGTGACGTGGTAGTCGGTGAACGTCATCCCGTGGTCGGCGAGCAGCGTCTTGACGTTCTGCATGACCGAGGTGCCGTCCAGGCGCTCGTCGTCGCTGAGGATCACGACGACGTTCAGCCGAGCGTCCTTCGGCCGGGCCTGCGACGCGGGAGTGGACGCCGTCGTCAGCGCTGCGGCAAGGCCGCCGCTGAGCACGAGCAACGCGAGGAAACGCCGGACGGTCTTGGTCACTATGGAAGAGGTACGCACAGGAAAGCAGCCTGCAGTCTGACACAAGCTTCGGCGACCTGCGACCCCGACTTTAGAAGCCGTACTCGGCCCAGCGGCGATCGACGAGCGCCTTGATCTCGGCGCTCATCTCGATCTCCTCGGGCCAAGGCCGCGCGCCCTCCTCGGGCCACTTGGCGGTCGCGTCGATGCCGAGCTTGCCGCCGAAGAACTGCCGCTCGGGCGCGTGGTCGAGATGGTCGAGCGGGCCCTCCGAGAGGACGACGTCGCGCTTCGGGTCGACGTTCGCGCCGGCGTAGAAGAGCACCTGCTCGTAGTCGTGGACGTCGACCTTCTCGTCCACGACGACGACGCACTTCGTGAGGCTGAGCATCCCCAGCCCCCAGATCGCGTGCATGACCTTCGCGGCGTGGCCGGGGAACTGCTTGCGGATCGAGACGATGCAGCAGTTGTGGAACACGCCGGCGATCGGCAGGTCGTAGTCGACGATCTCCGGCAGCGTGGTTCGGATCGCGGGCAGGAAGATCCGCTCGGTCGCCTTGCCGAGCCAGGCGTCCTCCTGCGGCGGCTTGCCGACCACGATCGAGGGGTAGATCGCGCCGCGCCGCATCGTCATGGCGGTCACGTGGAAGACCGGGAACGGCTCCGCGGCGGTGTAGTAGCCGGTGTGGTCGCCGAAGGGGCCCTCCTCGCCGACCTCGTCCTTCTCGATGTACCCCTCGAGGACGATCTCCGCGCGCGCCGGCACCTCGACGCCGACGGTCACGCCCTTGACGAGCTCGACCGGCTCGCCGCGTAGGAAGCCAGCCATCATCAGCTCGTCGATGTGTTTCGGCAGCGGCGCGCTGGCGGAGTAGGCGGTGATCGGGTCGAGCCCGAGCGCGACGGCCACCTCGATCCGGCCGTCGGTCGCGAGGTAGTCGGCGCGGCCGTCCTTGTGGATCTGCCAGTGCATGAAGGTCGTGTTGCGGTCGACGACCTGCATCCGGTACATGCCGACGTTGCGGCCGCCCGTGCGCGGGTCGTGGGTGAGGACGGCCGGGAGCGTGATGAACGGGGCCGGGTCGCCCGGCCAGCAGCGCTGGATCGGGAGCAGGCCGAGGTCGACCTCGTCGCCGCGCAGCACGATCTCCTGGCAGGCGCCCTTACCCACGGTCTTCGGCCGGGAGTCGGCGACCGACTTCAGCTTCTGCAGGCCGCGCACCTTCTCCAGCAGTCCGCTCGGGGGCTGCATCTCGAGCACGTCGGCGACACGCCGCGCGACGTCGTCGAGGCGGGTGACACCGAAGGCGAGGCACATCCGGCGCTCGGTGCCGAACTGGTTGATCAGGAGCGAATGCTCGGCTTCCTTCGGGTTCTCGAACAGCAACGCCGGGCCGCCGGCCTTCACGGTGCGGTCGACGATCTCGGTGATCTCGAGGTCGGGATCGACCTCTGCCGAGACGCGCACGAGCTCGCCCTCGCGCTCGAGCAGCGCGATCCACGCGCGGAGATCCTTCACGGCGCGAGTCTACGGCCGGGCCGAGGCGCGGGCTAGCTGTTGCGCCGGCGCCTGCCGGCCCAGTGCGCGAGCTCGCCGAGCGCGATCACGAGCAGGAAGGTCACGCCGACGCCGAGCATCATCAGGACGACCTTGCGTCCCTCCTCGGCGGCCGTCTCGGTGGCGCCGAGCAAGGAGTGGAAGACCAGGGCGAGCACGCCGGGAATCTAACTCAACCCTCCACGACGAGGTCGCCGAAGTTCGCGGAGCTCTTGCCGAACTCCCACCAGCCGCGCACGTGCGGGCGCACGAAGGCGGTGCTCCGCCCGTACACGAGCGGGATCACCGCCACGCGCTCGGCGACGGCATAGCGATCGGCCTCGTGGAACCGCTCCAACCGGCCGCGGTCGCTCCGCTCCTGCCGTGCCGACTCGATCAGCTGGTCGAAGACCGGGTCGGCGAAGCCGCCCTCGTTCGTCCGGCTCGTCGACTGGAAGAGCAGGCGGAGGTAGTACTCCGGGTCCGGGTAGCCCGGCAGCCAGCCGGTGATGCGAACGGAGCCCTCGTCGGAGCCGTGCGCGGCGCGATGGCTGAGATGTACCGATCCTTCGAGCGGCGAGATCGTCACCGTCCGCTCGAGCGCCTGCTCCCATGACGACGCGATCGCCACGAGAATCTGGTCCCAGTGAGCGAGGCCCGTGAGCTCGATCCCACCGTCGTAGCCCGCCCGTTCCAGGCACTGCCGGGCGAGCTCGGGGTCGTAGGGCAAGGCGATGTCCGGCGTGTGGCCCTGAAGGGCCGGCGGGACGACGCCTCCTGTCGCGACGACGACGTTGGCCGGGCAGGCGGCGGCGAGCGCCTCCCGGTCGGTCGCGTGCGCGAGCGCACGCCGGAAGTCGAGATTGCCCGTGACCGAGTTGGTGTGGTCGAAGCGGATGTAGCCCGACCAGGCGGCGGCGCCGATCGAGGCGTCGGGATGGACCGCTCCCGGCATCAGGTCGGCGAGCCGCGGCGTGTAGCGAACGAGCACGGTGTCGAGCTCGCCGCGTTCGTAGGCGGGCAGCGCATCCTCGAGCTCCGCCCGCAGGAGCTCGACTTCGGAGACGTTCCCCGCTCGCTCCGAGCGGCGCCGCAAGAGGAGCCGCTCGTCGCTGCGCTCGGCGACCTCGAAGGCGCCGCTGACGACGCGCGCCTCGGCGACGCCGTCGATCGCGTGGCGCGGCTGCGGCCCGCCGTCGGGGCGGTTCATCACGCTCATGAAGTACGGCGCCGGCGCCGTGAGCCGGAACTCGACGGTTCGGTCGTCGAGCGCCCGGACGCCGACCGCGTCCCAGTCCGAGCTGCGCCCGAGGTAGATGTCCTCCCCGTTCTCGAGCGCGAAGTAGATCGCGACCGAGGACCCGGGGCTCTCGGGATCGAGCACGCGCTTGATCCCGAACTCGACGTCGTGGGCGGTGAGCGGCGTGCCGTCGGACCACGTCAGCCCTTCGCGCAGGTGGAAGACGTAGTGAAGGCCGTCGTCCGAGATCTCCCAGCGCTCGGCGAGCGACGGGACGATCGTCCGCTCGGGCCAGGCCTCGACGAGCCGGTCGAAGAGCTGCATGCAGGCCTGGATGTTCGGCCAGGCGATCGCGCTCTTCGGGTCGAGGTCGTTGGGCAGGAAGCTCGTCCCCACGCGCACCCGCTCGGTGGCCGTGCGGGGCTCGGGCGGCGTCCAGTGCCCGAACGCGCGCTGGTACGCCTCGTTCGCCTCGGCGAAGCGGAGCGACGTGTGGAGGGCGAGCGCGAGCTTGAAGAGGACGAGCGCGATCTCCTGCCGCTCGCCTCGCCGTTCGAGCAGCGGGAGCAGGTCCCGGTAGTGCTCGATCGCCTCGTCGAGGGCGTACTCGAGACGCGCCTTGTCGGCCGCGCGCAGGAGGTAGTCGGCGGCCTTCTCCTCGTCCTCCGCCCGCAGCCAGTGGTACGCGAGCAGGCCGAGCACCTCGCCCTCGCGCCCGGCGTAGCGCTCCTCGAGCCACGCCGCCGCCCTTCTGTGCAAGCGGGTCCGGTGCTCGTTGAGCAGCGTCCGGTAAGCGGTCTCCTGGATGAGCGCATGGCGGAAGCGGTACTCGGGCTGCGGCCAGCGCCGGCTCTGGCGCAGCAGGCCGAGCCGCTGCAGCTCGTGGAGCGACTCGGCGGGCACCTCGCCGACCACGCCCTCCAGCAGCGGCAGGGCGAAGGTGCGCCCGAGCGCGGAGGCGGCGGTCACGAGATCGCGGGCGGGGACCGAGAGCCGGTCGAGGCGGGCGAGGATCGCCTTCTCGACGGTCGGTGGCACCTCGACCTCCACCGCGTGGTCGAAGCGCCAGCCCTCGTCCTCGCGCACGAGAGCGCCGACGTCCGCGAGCGAGCGGACGAGCTCCTCGAGGAAGAACGGGTTCCCGTCCGCAGCTTCGAGGACGCGCCGCTCGAGCTCAGCCGGCAGCGTTGCGGGCGCGACGAGCGCCGCGAGCAGCTCGCCGTCGGCGTCCCCGAGCGGGCCGAGGTCGATCTCTCGCAGCAGGTGCGGGAACTCCCGACTCGCATGCTCGCGCAGCGCCCACGCGGGGTGGTCGCGCTCCGGGCGCAGCGAAAGGACGAGCAGCACCGGCGCCTCCTCGGCGAGCGAGAGGAGCTGCTCGAGGAGCAGCACCGAGGTGGGGTCGGCCCAGTGCAGATCCTCGAACGCGAGCACGAGCGGCGCCGTCTCGGCGAGCCGGGCGAAGAGCTGGCCGACGACCTCGAACGTCCGCCACTGGAGGGCCTCGGGCGAGAGCTGCGAGGTGCGCGCCTCCGCCTCGTGCTCGAGTGCGACCTCGAGCAGGCCGCCGAGGTACGGATAGAGCTCGTCGGCCCTTTCGGCGAAGAGCTGCTCGAGCCGGCGGCGCAGTCCGACACGCACGCGCAGCTCCGGCTCCTCCACGCCGGCGCCGATCCACTCGCCGCGGAGGAGATCGCGGAACGGCCAGTAGGGCAGCGACTCGCCGTAGGAGACACAGCGCCCTTCGAGCCAGGAGGTTCCGTCACTCTCGGCGAGCTCCCGCAACTCGTCGAGCAGGCGGCTCTTGCCGATCCCGGCGTCCCCGGCGACCACGAGCACGCCGCCGCGGCCGGAGCGCAGCGCCTCCAGCGCCTCCCGCCCCTGGCCAAGCTCGCGGGAGCGTCCGACGAGGCGCGTCTCCCCGGCCCCGGCGCGCTGGGGTCGTCCCGCTGCCACGACGCCGGTTGCCGGCCAAGCTGCGACGGGCTCGCTCTTGCCCTTCACCGCGAGCTGCTGCGGCTCGCCCCACTCGAAGAGCCGCTCGACGGCGTGATGCGTGGTGACGTCGACCAGGACGGAGCCCGGCTCGGCGGCGGACTGCAGCCGCGCCGCGACGTTGACCGTGTCGCCGAAGGCCGCGTACTCGACCCGCGAGCCGGCGCCGACCTCGCCCACCACGACCGCCCCTGTGGCCGCCCCGACGCGGACTCCGAAGCCCTCGGCCCCCCAGCCCCGCCGCACCTCGCGGGCGTACTCCTCCATCTCGGCGACGATCCGCAGCGCGCAGAGCACGGCCCGCTCGGCGTCGTCCTCGCGCGTGGTCGGGGCGCCGAAGAAGGCGAGGACTCCGTCGCCGGCGAGATCCTTGACGTGACCGCCGAGCGACTCGACCTCGCCCACGATCCGCGCGACCGCCTCGCCGACGACGAGCTTCACGTCCTCCGGGTCGAGCCGTTCCGCGAGCGCGGTTGAGCCGACGACGTCGGCGAACACGGCGGTCAGGACCTTCCGCTCCTCGCGCACGGCCGTAGTCATGACGAGAGGTTGGCGCAGTAAGGGGCGCGGATCAAGCGGGCCCGCGCTCCGCGTGCGCGGCGAGCGCCGCGTCGACCGCCTCGCCGCCTGCCGCTGCGCGTGCGGCGGCGTCGAGCAGCCGCGGGTCCGAATGGAGCCGCAGGGCGGCCCGGGCCTCCTCGAGCTCGCCCCGCCCGAGCAGCGCGGCGGTCGCCGCCCACAGCGCCCCGTCGCCCTCGGCCTGCTCGGCCCGCAGCTGGCTGCAGAGCGAGATCAGATCCGCGAGGTCGGCGACGGCGGCGACCTCGTGCAGAGCCGAGATCCGCGCCACGCCGTGCGCGTAGAGGTAGTCGCCGAGCAGCAGCGCGGTGTCGTCGTCGGCCGGCGCGAACAGGCGCGGCCGGCCGTGGTGGACGAGATAGCCCTCGTAGATCGTCTCGAGCCCGAGCGCGTACCGCGCCTCGCCGAGCGGCGAGAAGACCGGGTATCGGTCGCGGTCGGGCTCCGGCAGGAGGCAGTCGGCCCAGAGCGAGCTCTCGGCGCCCGCGTCGACCGCCATCGTCTCCCAGAGGTCAGCGAGCAAAGCTCTCCACCGCGACGACCGTCCGCTCGATCTCCTCCTCACCGTGCGCGGTCGAGGGGAAGAGCGCCTCGAACTGCGACGGCGGGAGGTAGACGCCTTGCTCGAGCAGGTGCCGGAAGAGCGCGGCGTAGCGCTCGGTGTCGCAGGCCAGCGCGTCCTCGAAGTTGCGCACGGGCCCGTCCGTCATGAACAGCGTGAGGAGCGCGCCGACGCGCTGCACGCGACCGAACGGAGCGAGACTCTCCTCGAGCACGGCCGCCCGCCGCTCGAGCTCGAGGTAGACGTCGCCGCCGCGGAGCCGCCGCAGCACGGCGAGCCCGGCCGCGGTCGCGAGCGGGTTGCCGGCGAGCGTTCCCGCCTGGTACACCGGCCCGCTCGGCGCGAGCAGGTCCATGATCTCGGCCCTCCCGCCGAACGCGGCGAGCGGGAGCCCGCCGCCGACGATCTTGCCCAGCACGGTCAGGTCGGGGAGGACGCCGTACCGCTCCTGCGCCCCGCCCCGCGCGACGCGGAAGCCGGTGATCACCTCGTCGAAGACGAGCAGCGCACCCGAGCCGTCGCAGAGCCGGCGCAGCGTCTCGAGGTAGCCGGGCTCCGGCGGGACGACGCCCATGTTGGCAGCGACCGGCTCGACGACGATCGCCGCCAGCCCCTCGCCGTGTCGCATGACCGCCTCGGCCGCCGCGTCGAGGTCGTTGTACGGAATGACGATCGTGTCCGCGGCGGCCCCCGTCGGCACGCCCGGCGAGGCGGGGATCCCAAGCGTGGCGACCCCCGAGCCGGCGCTCGCGAGCAGCGCGTCGGCGTGGCCGTGGTAGCCGCCGGCCGTCTTGAGGATCCGGTCGCGCTTCGCGAACGCGCGCGCGAGCCGCAGCGCGCTCATCGCCGCCTCCGTGCCCGACGAGACGAGCCGCACCTTCTCGACCGACGGCACCGCGTCCACGATCTCCTCCGCGAGCTCGACCTCCGCCTCGGTCGCCGCGCCGAAGCTCGTCCCCCGCAGCGCGGCCTCGCGCACCGCCTCGACCGTCTCGGGATCCGCGTGGCCGAAGAGGAGCGGCCCCCAGGACATGACCCAGTCGAGGAGGCGGCGGCCGTCGGCCGTCTCGACGTACGCGCCTTCCCCGCTCTGGACGAAGAGCGGCTCGTCGAGCCCGACCGAGCGCATCGCACGCACGGGCGAGTTCACGCCGCCGGGGATCAGCTCGAGCGCGCGCCGGTAAAGATCCGACCGCTGGGTCAGAGCCACGCTGCGAGGTCGCGCGTCCAGTAGCTGAAGATCAGGTCAGCACCCGCGCGCTTGATCGCCGTGAGCGACTCGAGCGCCGCCGCGCGCTCGTCGAGCCAGCCGGAGCGGGCCGCCGCCTTCACCATCGCGTACTCCCCGGAGACGTTGTAGGCCGCGAGCGGCGCGTCGAAGGCCTCACGCGCGGCGCGGATCACGTCGAGGTACGGCAGCGCCGGCTTGATCATGATCGCGTCCGCTCCCTCGGCGAGGTCCATCTTGCACTCGCGAATCGCCTCGCGGACGTTGGCCGGATCCATCTGGTAGCCGCGCCGGTCGCCGAACGCGGGGGCGCTGTCGGCCGCCTCGCGGAACGGGCCGTAGAAGGCGGACGCGTACTTCGCCGAGTAGGCGAGGATCGGCGTCGACTCGAGGCCGCGGTCGTCGAGCGCCTCGCGGATGGCGCCGACGCGGCCGTCCATCATGTCGCTCGGCGCGACGACGTCCGCGCCGGCCTCGGCATGGCTGACCGCGGTGCGGGCGAGCAGCTCGAGGCTGCGGTCGTTGTCGACGTCGCCGTCGACCACGACCCCGCAGTGGCCGTGCGACGTGTACTCGCAGAGGCAGACGTCGGTGAAGAGCACGAGCTCCGGGAAGCGTGGCCGCAGGGCACGGAGCGCGATCTGGACGATCCCGTCCTCCTCCCAGGCGCCCGTCGCCTCCTCGTCCTTCACCTCCGGGACGCCGAAGAGCATGATCGCCCGCACGCCGCTCTCCACGAGCGCCTCGACCTCGTGCAGGAGGCCGGTGACGTCGAAGCGCGCCATCCCCGGCAGCGCCTCGTTCGCCAGCGGCTCCGGCGCGACGAAGAGCGGCATGACGAACTGGTCCAGGGAGAGCCGCGTCTCGCGCACGAGCCCGCGCAGCGGCCCCGTGCGCCGAAAGCGCCGCAGCCGCGTGACCGGGAACGAGCTCATCGGGGGAAAGAGTACGCCGACTCTCGTTCAGAGGGTCGGCGCCGGAGGAGACTCGGGCAGGACCGGCTCCTTGGGCTCGACCCCGATCTCGACCAGCGGCGTGTCGGTGTCCCAGCGCGCGAGCTCGATCCGCTCGGAGAAGAACTCCCACGCGGCGCGCGCGGCCGCGAGCAGCGGCAAGGCGACGAGGATCCCCGCGAAGCCGTAGATCTCGCCGCCCGCGAGCAGGCCGAAGATCACGAGCAGCGGGTGGAGGCGGAGCGAGTTGCCCATCACCTTCGGGACGACGACATGACCCTCGAGCTGCTGGATGCCGAGGAACATCAGCGTCACCCACAGCGCCGAGAGTGGATGCTGGAAGAGCGCGTAGATGACGGGCGGCGCCGCGCCGAGCCACGGGCCGAGGTAGGGGATCAGCTCGGTGAAGGCGGCCCAGGCGCCGAAGGCGGCGGCGTACTTCCCGACGTTCGGCACGAGGCCGACGAGGTCGAGGAGATACAGCCCGAGCCCGACGCTGACCCCGATGATCAGCGAGATCAGGAACTGTCCCTTGACGTAGCTCGCGACTGCCTGCTCCATCCGCACGATCAACCCGCCGCGGCCGCGCGGCGGGAATCGTCGGTCGAGGGCCTCGGTCAGTCGGTGCATGTCGAGGAGGATGTAGATCGAGACGACGACCACGAGGAAGGCGTCGAAGAGGAGGCTCACGACGGCGATTCCCGCGCCCTCGGCCCAGCGGAGGGCTCTCGTCGTGTACTTCTGGACGTCCTTCGTCCCGACCTGGTCGAGGAACTTCTCGCCCTGTCGCTGGACGTGGACGCTGCTCAGGTGGTGATGGTCGAGCCAGATCTGGAAGTGCCTGAGGTCCTGCTCGGCTCCGGTCTGCGCGGGGTGTCCGGACTCGGTCGTAAAGTAGTGATCCACCCGATGGGCGCCGCTTCGGGTCTGCTGCACGACCACCGTGGCGAGAGCGAGGATGGCGAGTGCGACCACCGCCGCGAACGCGACATAGACGAGCGCAACCGCCCCGCCACGCGGGATCCGGGCCCGACCGAGCCCGCGTACGAGCGGGTTGAGGAGCAGGGCGATGAGCAGCGCCACGAGGAAGAGGAAGAGCACGTGACGAACGGCTCCCGCCACCGCCCAGACGAGCAGCAGCAGCAGAGGCAGCAGCACCAGCTGCGCCCAGCGCGGGATCTCGATCCGTACGGACCCGGGCGGGGACATCGGAGCGATGGTATCGGGGGCATCCCCCGGATCCAGGGAAATCTGGCGCTCGACGGGTTGGACGACCCCTGGAGGTTCGATACGCTGCCGCGCGACATGCCGTCCTCACGCCCCAACCGGAGGCGGCGGGTCGAACGCGGGTCGGTGCGTTCCACGCGCCGGGCCCGCCGGGTGGCCCTGCTCGTCCTTCTCTCCGCGGTCTTCGTCGTGGCTCTCGCGCTGACCGCGTTCAGCGGCGGCACGGAGCAGACGTCGATCCTGATCCCGCACCGGAGCCTGGCGACCTCGGCGCAGACGAGGCCGACGCCCGAGATCGTGGCGCTACGCGGCCCGGTGCGCCTGCAGCTCCCGATCTGGCAGCACCGCGTGACGGCGATCGGCTACCACTCCGCGAACGACGGGGCGCTCTCGCTCTCGCCAGTGGGGCACCAGGCGAACGAGGGCCTCGTGCAGCGGGTCATCCACGGCGTCTTCGGCGGCGGGGGCGGCTCGCCGAGGTGGTACCAGCTCGGCGGCGGCGGGACGTCGGCGATCGACGTCGGCGCGCCGGTCGGCAGCGACGTCTACTCCCCGGTGGACGGCACGGTCGTCGCGATCCGGCCCTTCGTCGTCGAGGGCAAGGCGTACGGCTCCGAGATCGATATCCAGCCGCAGACCGCGCCGTCGCTCGTCGTCGCGGTGTCGCAGCTCGTCGCCGACCCGGCCCTGACGGTCGGGACCCCGGTCGCCAGCGGTGCGACGAAGCTCGGCAGGGTCGCCGACCTCGCCGCGATCGAGCGGCAGGCGCTGGCCCGCTACACGAACGACGCGGGCAACCACGTGACCGTCGAGGTCCGGACGGCGCCCACTCTCGCGACCGGCTAGGAAGGCATCCGGCCCTGAAGATCCTCTTCCTCGCGGACGTCTTCGGCGTCCCGGGGCGCCGCGCGGTGGAGGAGCAGCTGCCGGCGCTCCGCGAGCGCTACGAGGCCGACCTCGCGATCGTCAACGGCGAGAACGCAGCGGACGGCGCGGGCATCACGGCGAAGCTCGCCGACAAGCTCCTCGCCGCCGGGGCGGACGTGATCACCCTCGGCAACCACACCTACCGCCGCAGCGGGATCGCCGCCTACCTCGCCGGGAGCGAGCGTGTGATCCGGCCGGCGAACTCCGGCTCCGAGACTCCCGGACGCGGGCTCGCCGTGGTCGAGGCGCGGAACGGCGTCGCCGTCGCGGTCCTCAACCTGCTCGGGCAGCTGTTCCTCGACACGCCGGTCTCGCCCTGGGAGGTCGTCGACGCGCTCGTCGAGGAGGCCCGCGCCGCCGCGCCGGTCGTCGTGGTCGACTTCCACGCCGAGGCGACGAGCGAGAAGGTCGCACTCGCCACATGGCTCGCCGGCCGCGTCACCGCCGTGATCGGCACGCACACGCACGTCCAGACGAACGACGCGCGGATCCTCCCGGGCGGCACCGCGGCGGTCACCGACGCGGGGATGACGGGGCCCCACGACTCGGTCATCGGAGTCCGCTCCGAGCTCGCGATCGCCCGCATGCGATCGCGCCTTCCGGTCCGCTTCGAGCCGGCCGAAGGCGGCGTGCGGCTGGAGGGCGTCCTGCTCACGTGCACCGAAGCCGGCCGCGCCGAAGCAATCGAGCTCGTGCGCGTCCCGGCCTGAAGCCGCACCGCTACCTGTCCCGCGGAGCCATGCCCCGGTGCCAGGCACCGGTACACAGGTACATGTCCCATCGAGACATACCGGCGGCGAATTGCCGCGAACTGCAGCGAGTTCGCGGAAGGCCCGTCTCCTCTGGACACGTCCCGGTGCCTGACACCGAGACGTGTCCGGTCAGGACGGGAGGCCGGGCGCCACGACCTCCGGGCCGGGGTACGGCTCGGGCGTCGGCGGAGCCTCGGGTCTCGCTCCCTCCTGCGTCACGAGCCGCCGCAGCGGCAGCGCCGGAGCGAGCAGCGTCAGCGCGGCGAAAGGATAGAACCACGGGATGTACGTGTAGAGCCAGTACGTCAGGACGAGCTCGAAGCCGGCGAGCAGCACCGCCGTGAGCGCGGCGAGCTGAAGCGGCGACTTGCGCCGCGGGAAGAACGCGAGCGCGACTGCCCCGACCAGGAGCAGGGCCTGCAGGACGCGCTGCACGACGTGCAGGTCCGGCAGCCCGCGCGCGTGGTACTGCCCCCAGTCCCAGAGAGACCAGGGAGCGTCGCGTCCGATCTGGAAGCCGACCGTTCGCGTCCAGAAGACGTGCGCCTCGTGGAACGGGTCCGCCGCCAGCAGGAGGATCGCGAAGGCGGCGAGCGTGGCCGCGACGAAGCCGAGGATGAAGCGGAGGCTCGGACGGCGGCCCGGATACGTGAGCCAGAGCGGGGCCACGATGAGCGAGGAGAACTTCGTCCAGCTCGAGAGCGCCGCCATGGCTCCGCGGGCCGCCGGTCTCGACACGAGCCAGAAGCCCCAGACGAGGAAGCACGGCATGAGCGCGTCGTTCGTGTTCGAGTTCGACACGTACTGCGTGAAGGGATAGGCCGCCCACGCGAACGCAAGCACGGCCGCGAGCCGCTGCCCGCCGAAGCGCAGCCCGACGAGCCAGAGCCCGAGCAGGGTGAGGAGATCGAACGCGATCGAGGTGAAATGCGCCGCCGGCAGGTCGTCCCACTTGCCGCTCCAGCCGAGCGCGAGGTAGCCGGGGATGTACGACTCGTACGCGACCGGCCCGTACGTGTCGCCCTCCGGGTTCGCGCCCTCGCAGCGGCCGTTGGTCTGGATCCAGTCCCGGACCTCGCCCGAGGCGTCTGCAGACCCGCACGCCTTCAGCTTCTTGCCGTTCTGGCCGACCTTCTCGACCGGGAAGTTGCCCCACGGCGCCTGGCCCTTCACGATCCGCTCGCCGCCGATCACGCCCGAGTAGCCGACGTCGATCACGTTGGACTTCTCGACGTTGAGCCCGATCCGGAAGCCGGCGAGGAAGATCGTCGCGCCGAGCAGAGCCCAGACGGGCCAGCGCGGCGCGCCCGCCGTGCCCCGGTTCGTGAAGCCGACCCAGATCCCGCGCACCACGACCCAGACGAGCAGCGGGTAGAAGAGAGGCACCGACGTGAACACGTCGCCGTGGTTGAAGAACCACAGCGACGCGGTGGGCGAGAGGAGGAAGAGCAGGTCGAGGCTGCGGAGGGAGAGCAGGCGCCGCCAGTCCGCCAGGCCGACGAAGAAGACGAGGCAGAAGGCGCCCCAGATCCACGGGTTGTTGATGGCAGTGCCGCCGAAGGCGCCGGGCGACCCGCGCGCCATCCCCCACGCGACCTGCGGACCCGTCCAGGCCTCCACCGTGTCGCCGGTCGCGTCGAGCACCTTCCCCTGCGCGATCTCGCCCGCCGAGCCCCACCAGATGCTCACCGACCACTCGCCGGCCTTCGCGTCGTAGGTCTCCTGGTCGGTGCGGCCGGAGTGCGGGTAGCGGGAGAGCCACGCCGCCACCTTGGGGTCGCGCTCGAAGGCCTTCAACGCCTTCGCCTCCGTGAGCTCGGCCTGCGGCCGCTGCGGGGCGAACGGCGTCTGGACGAGATGCCCCTTGCCGTCGAAGACCGGTGCGGTCGGAGTGGTGCTCGTGGAAGAGAGAGCCGCGGGAGCGGCGACGAGGGCGGCAAGCGCGGCGAGGGCGGCGACGAGGAGACCCCTCACCGCACGAAGGCTACTCAGCGCCTCGCACGCCGGAACGACCAGAGCTTGTTGCCGACGAAGTTGAGCGGCGTCACGAGCACGATCGCGACGGCCTGCGCCGGGAGCTTGTCCAGCCCGCCGTAGACGACGAGGAAGTGGAGCACGGCGAGGTTGGCGCCGAGGGCCGCGAGCGAGACGAGGAAGAACCGCATCCCCTGGATGCCGAGGTGGCCGCGCTGGTCGCGGAAGGTCCAGAGCCGATTCCAGGTGTAGTTGCTCGTGACCGCGACGAGGAACGAGCACGTCGCCGCGACGAGGTAGTGGAGCCCGGCATGCAACAGCGCGTCGTAGACCGCGAGGTTGATGAGGTAGCCGAGCGCGCCGACGACGCAGAACTTCCCCAGCTGCTGCCAGTTGCGGACGGAGCGGAGCGAGGCGAGCGCACGCAGGTGCGCCGGCGGCGGGACAGGAGGGGCTGCCGGGCGTGCCACGGTCGCTCGCGAGCGTAGCGCCTTGCCGGCCTCAGACCGCAGGGGCGAGTCCGATTTCGGCGCCCGTGGGCTCGACCTCGCTGACGGCGCCGTCCTCCGCCACGAGCAGCGACTCGACGCTCCCGTCCCGGGCGACGACCAGGTCGTGCAGCGGCCCCGCCTCTCGTCCCTCGCTTGCAACGGGCGCACCGAGCAGCGCGCGCAACGAGCGAGAGCGCTCGCGGTAGAACTCGACGTCCTCGAGCAGGAGAAGCGCGGACGGCACGGCGATCTCGTCGTCCCGCGGCTCGGCCGCGGCATAGGCGAGGAAGCGCAGACCCTCGTCGCCGCAGAGGACGACGAAGCCGATCGCCCGCCGGCCGCTCGGGTCGAGCAGCAGGTCCACGGGCCGGCCCAGGCGGATGTTGTGGAGCTGCACCGGGAGTTGCAGCAGCTCGATGCCGGACCTCGACCCCATGCTGTGCATCGTTCCTGACCGTTCGGCCGCTGCGGAAACGCTCAGGAGGTCTTACGGGCCCGCGACGAGCGGGACGAAACGGCACGGGACGCTGCGCAGGACGGCCGGTCCCTCGGGCGTCTGCACGACGACCTCGAGCCACTGCTCGTCCGGCCCGCCGACCGGGACGACGAGGCGACCGCGCGGCTCGAGCTGCTCGTAGAGCGCCGGCGGCGGCTCGAGCGCGGCCGCTGCCACGGCGATGGCGGCGAACGGCGCGGCCTCCGGCAGGCCGCGGCTGCCGTCGCCCGGGTGCAGCTGCACCCGTTCGGCGTAACCGGCGGCGGCGAGGCTCGCCCGCGCGCGCTCGACGAGCTCGGGGATCCGCTCGATCGTGTGCACCTCGGCCGCGAGCTCGGCCAGCACGGCCGCCTGGTAGCCGGACCCCGTGCCGACGTCGAGCACGCGCTCCGGGCCGTGGAGGGCGAGCTGCTCGCAGATCAGCGCGACCATGTACGGCTGCGAGATCGTCTGGCCGGCGCCGATCGGGAGCGCCGCATCGGCGTACGCCGCCTCCCGCACGTCGTCCGGGACGAAGAGCTCGCGCGGGACGCGCGCCATGGCGGCGAGTACCCGCTCGTCCTCGATGCCGCGGCGGCGGAGCTGCCGCTCCACCATCCGCGCCCGCTCGTCAGCCGACACCGACCGACGCCTCCATCGCCGCAGGTGTCGCGACGCCGAAGTGCTCGAGCACGGCGGGAGCGACGTCCGTGATCCGGTGCAGCTCCGCCCCGATGCCGATCGTGAGGAGCGGGACGACGGAGTCGCCGGCGACCAGCGAGCCGTGGCTGCCGCCGCCCGCGTGGTGGCGGCCGCCGAGGTCGACGAGCTCCCATCCCTCCGCCGCCGAGACGAGCACCTCGCCCGCGTTCGGGTTCGCGAGCGCCGAGCGGGCCCGCGACGCGGCGTCGGGGTGCTCGAGCTTCTCCGCCGGCCCGTCGGCGCCGTCCCGCCGGGCGACCACCTCGTCCCCCTCCCGGCGCAGGGTGACGTCGACCGCGGCGAAGCCGTCGAGCCGCCGCGCGAGCTCGGCCGGCTCGACGCGCGCACCCGGCAGGAGGTAGACCTGCCCGGCGCGGTTCGACGCGGCGACGGCGACCTCGGTCGCGAGGTCGGCGAACGGCTCCTCCAGCCGGGCCACCCGCTCGACGTTCGTCTGGCCGTGGTCCGACAGGAGCACGACCGCGTACCGCTCGAGGAACTCGTCCGGCCCGCCGGCCGCCTCGAGCAGCGCACCGACCCCGGCGTCGACCTGCTCGAGCGCCACCTGCGCAGCCGCTCCGTCCGGGCCTCCCTCGTGCGAGGCGAAGTCGTAGCCGGAGAGGTAGTAGGCGAGGAAGTCGAAGCCGTCGCGCGTGACGAGCCAGCGCCCGACGGCGGCGGCATAGGCGTCGATCGACCCGGCGCGGCGGCTGCGAATCGAGAGCGGCGCTCCCGTCCGGTCCGACTCGAACAGGCCGTAGAAGAAGAAGCGGCGCGGCCCGTAGGCGGGGCGGCTGAGGCCGGGCAGCACGGGCAGGTATCGATGCCTGCCGCGGTAGCACGTGATGTTCACCGCGCCCGTGACGAGGCCCGCGTCCTCGAGCGCCTCGAAGATCGTCACCGCCTGCGGGGACAGGTGCTGCCCGTTCATGTTGAAGATCGTGTCGAGCAGCGACTGCGAGAGCCCGGCGGCGCGCAGGGCCGGGAAGGAGGAGCCGTACTCGACGATCCGGCCCTCTCCCCGGTTCCACCAGACGAGGGACGGGATCTGATGGACGCCCGGCCCGGCTCCGGTGGCGATCGAGGTGAGACAGACGGGAGTGAGCGACGGGAAGACCGATGTCGCCTGCCGGTACTCGGCGTGCTCCGCGAGGAAGGAGAGAGCCGGGGCGCGGCCGCTGGCGACGGCCCGTTCGAACGCCGCCGGCGTCATCCCGTCCACGACGATCAGGACGACCTTGCTCGGCATGCGGGGCTACTCGTCGCGGGCGAGGGTCCGCAAACCCGCGTACCGCTCGGGCTGCGTCCGTCTCAGCCGAGCCGCGAGGGCGGGCAGCGCCACTGCCTCGAGGTAGCCGACGACCGGGATGAAGGCGGCGCCCGCGAGGAGAAGTGCTCCTCCGCCGACGAGCGCGCCGGTGCCGCCGCGCGTGCCGCCCCGCCGCAGCGCGCCGGCGACGACCTGAGCGGCGCAGAAGAGCCCGAGCACGGCCCCCGCCGCAGCCGCGACGATGTCGGCCCAGCTTCCGGTCTGCCACTCGTCGATCCCGAAGCCGACAGCCGCGCCGGCGAGCGCAACGGCGACGGCCGCCACGAGCACGACGGTCCGGACGGCCCCGACGGCGCCCGCGACCAGGACCCCGATGGCCGTCCCGAGCCCCAGGGCCACGCCGATCCAGTACCAGGAACCCACGCGGGAACCGTAACCGCAGCCGTAGCTCGAGCGTTGTGGGCGAGATGCCGCCGAACGACCGTCCGCTCCTCGTGTTCTTCACCTCCCGCCGCTCCGGACCCGCCCGGCGCATGGAGAGTTTGCTCGCGCACATCGCACGCAAGGAGCGCGACCGCCTCCGGGTCAGCAAGATCGACGTGGACGAGCGGCCGGAGCTCGCCGAGCGCTTTCGGGTCGAGCAGGTGCCGACGCTGACGCTCGTCGTCGAGAAGCGCGTCGTCTCACGGATCGACGGCCGCGCGACCGCGCCTCGGATCGAGTCGATGCTCGAGTCGCACCTCGGCGAAACGGCCGAAGTCGCGGTCGCCTAGCTGCTCTGGATCGAGTGCAGCTCGAGCTGCGCGATCACCGCCAGCCCGAACTCCGCTGCGCGCTTGCCGTCGACGACACGATGGTCGAAGGTGACCGAGACGTTCCCCATCCGCCGCACGACGACGTCGCCGTCCCGCACGACCGGCCGGTCCTCGATCCGGTGCACCCCCAGGATCGCGACCTCGGGATGGTTGATCAGCGGAGTGACGAACAATCCGGCCGCCTTGCCCGCGCTCGTGACGGTGAAGGTGCCGCCCCGCAGCTCCTCCGGCTTCAGCTCCCCCGCCTGCGCCGCCTCCGCCAGGCGCCGCACCTCGGAGTCGAGCTCCTCGAGCGTGAGGCGGGCGCAGCCGTGCACGACCGGCACCACGAGCCCCTGCTCGGTCTGGACGGCGACGCCGATGTCGTAGCTGTCGAGGAGCACGAGCTCTCCGTCCTCGACCCGCGCATTCAGCTCGGGGTACTCGCGCAGCGACTGGGCGACGGCGTGGAGAACGAGCGGCACGAGCCGGTGCAGCTCGACGTGCGTGAAGTCGCACTCCTCGACCCAGGTCACGGCCGGGATCTCGCGATGCGCCCGGGTGAGGTGCTCGAACATCTGGCGCTTGACCCCGCGCAGCTGGACACGCGTCCCCTCGGGACCTGTCTCGGTAACTGATACCGGGACATGGCCGGAAGAGGCAGCAACGGCCCGGACGTCCTCCTCGGTGATCCGCCCCTGTGGCCCCGTCCCGGCCACGGCTCCGAGGTCGACATTCAGCTCGGCTGCGACCTTGCGGACAAGTGGTGTGGCCCGCACCTTCGCCCCGTCGGCCGCTCGCTCGGGAGACGGCGCCCTCTCGGGGCGTGTCTCGGTAACTGATACCGGGACCTGGCCGGAACCGTCGCCGCCGATCACGACGAGGACTGTGCCGACCGGGACGACCTCGCCCTCCGCGACCAGGATCCGGGAGACCGTGCCGCCCGCAGGCGACGGGATCTCCACGGTCGTCTTGTCGGTGGCGATCTCGACGAGCGGCGCGTCCTCGGCGATCTCCTGACCCTCCTCGACGAGCCAGCGGGCGATCTCGCCTTCGGTCAGGCCCTCGCCGAGATCGGGCAGCTTGAACTCGTAGGCCACGGCCGCGAGCCTAGCGTGGCTCCTGCACCCAGGCGGCGGCCGGCGCGAGCAGGATGCGCAGCCCGATGCGGCGCCCGTCGTCGCCGCGGAACTCCCACAGCGAGACCGCCTGCTCGTCGCCGCGAAGGCCGGGCGCGGCCTCCGCCGGCACGTAGCCGGCGTGCAGCCGCCGCTCGGCGTCCCACACGGCAACCGCGTTCGGATCGTGCTCGTTCTCGGGCTCGGGGACGAGCGCGAGCCGCCGGCCCGGCGCGAACGCGTCGTCCTGCAGCGCGTCGCCGCGGTAGGACGCGCCGGCGAGCTTGACGACGCGGACGCGCGGGTCGTCCCACTTCATCGCCTCGCCGGTCGCGGCGTCCCGGAGCCAGAAGCCCGACTCGCCAGGCTCGAGCCAGATCCGGAGCCGCTCAGAAGGAGAGGAGCTTTCGGGCGGCATCGACGACCCGCTCGACCGACGGCATGTAGCGATCCTCGATCTTCCAGTAGGGATACGGGACGTCGAAGCCGGTCACCCGGAGCACGGGCCCGCGCAGGTCCAGAATCGCCTTCTCGGCGAGGATCGCGGCGATCTCGGCACCGAAGCCGGCCGTGCGTGGCGCCTCCTGCACGACCACGACGCGTCCCGTCTTCGCGGCGGAGGAGAGGAGCGCGTCCTCGTCCAGCGGCCGGAGCGAGCGGAGGTCGAGCACCTCGACTGACGCCTCGCCCTCGAGCGCGTCCGCCGCCTTCTCGCACACCGGCACCATCGCGCCGTAGGCGACGCACGTCACGTCCGTTCCCTCCCGCGCGAGCCGTGCTTGGCCGAGTGGGACGACGTGCTCGCCCTCCGGCACCTCCTGCTTCTCGCCGCGGTAGATGAGCTTCGGCTCGAGGACGACGACCGGATCGGGATCCCGGATCGCGGCCGCCAGCAGCCCCTTCGCGTCGGCGGGCGTCGACGGGATCGCGACCTTCACGCCGGGCGTGTGGACGTAGTACGCCTCCGGCGAGTCGTCGTGCAGCTCGGGCGCGCGCACCCCGCCGCCGTACGGCATCCGCACGACCAGCGGGAACTCCATCTTCCCCCCGGTCCGCCAGCGGTAGCGGCCGACGTGGGTGATGAGCTGGTCGAGGCAGGGATACGAGAACGCGTCGTACTGCATCTCGCAGACGGGCCGCCACCCGGCCATGCAGAGCCCGATCGCGCTGCCGAGGATCCCCGCCTCGGCGAGCGGCGTGTCGACGCAGCGATTCTCGCCGAAGCGCTCGCGCAGCCCGGCCGTGGCGCGGAAGACGCCGCCCGCGCGGCCCACGTCCTCGCCCAGCACCATGACCGTGTCGTCGCGGGCGAGCTCGACGTGAAAGCCGTCGTTGATCGCCTCGACCATGAACAGCTCGCTCACGAGAGCCAGCCCTCGCGGAGGTTCGGCGGCGGGACGACATAGGCGTTGTCGAACACGAGCTCGGGATCCGGCTCCGGCTCGGCTTCCGCCTCGGCGATCCCCTGCCGCATCGTCTCGAGCGCCTCGTTCTTGATCTCCTCCGCGAGCACGTCGTCGAGCGCGCCCAGGCGGCGGAGGTAGCTCTCGTAGCGGCCGACGCACTCGTTGCGCTTCTCCTCCTCGACGCGGTCGAGGTCGATGTACGCGCGCGGGTCGTCGGCCGTCGCGTGCGGCGCGGCCCGGTACGAGACCGCCTCGATGAAGGTCGGGCCGCCGCCGGCGCGCGCCCGCTCGACGGCCTCGCGGGTCGCCTCGTACACGGCGAGAACGTCGCCGCCGTCGACGCGCACGCCCGGCATCCCGTAGCCGACCGCCTTCGCCGCGAGCGTCTCGGCACGCGTCTGCGCCTCGAGCGGCGTCGAGATCGCCCAGTGGTTGTTGTTGCAGAAGAGGATCAGGGGCGCCTGCATCACCGCCGCGAGGTTGGCGCCCTCGTGGAACGCGCCTTCGCTCGTCGCGCCGTCGCCGAAGTACGCGATCGCAGCGGTGGAAGTGCCCTTCAGCTTCTCGCCCCAGGCGAGGCCGGCGGCGTGCGGGACGTGCGTCCCGATCGGCACGCAGATCGAGGCGACGCGAAACTCGGCCGGGTTCCACCAGCCGGCGGGATGCCCCCGCCACCAGTGGAGGACGGTGCTCGCGGGGATCCCGCGCAGCAGCCCGATCGCCGACTCGCGGTAGCTCGGGAAGATCCAGTCCTCGTCGGCGAGCGCGTGCACCGAGCCCGCCTGCATCGCCTCGTGGTTCCAGAAGATCGCATAGGTGCCGATCCGGCCCTGCCGGTGGTAGACGAGCGACCGCTCGTCGTAGGTGCGCAGGAGGATGAGCGAGCGGTAGATCGCGAGCAGGTCGTCGGAGCCGAGGCCGTCGACCTCGCGCTCCTCGTCGATCACCCGCCGGAGCTCGTGCTCTTCAGAAGCCACCCTGGCCACGCCGCGCGAAGCCTAGTCCGATCGGGCAAGTCCGGGCCCCTTTTGCAAGCGGGAAACGAGGCGTACTGTGACGAAAATGAGCATCGGTGTGGCGACCGGGTTCCGGCCGTATGTCCCGAGGCTGGCAGCGGAGTGGGACCTGACCACGCCGGGCGAGCGCGCGCGCGTGATCGACGGTTCGCTGCTCGGTCTCGACATCTCCGGCTTCACGGCCCTCTCGGAGCGGTTGCAGGAGAAGGGGAAGCTCGGGGCCGAGGAGCTGATCATGTTGATCGGCGGCTGTTACTCGGGGCTAATCGACATCGCCGCCCGCTACGGCGGCGACGTGCTCAAGTTTCGCGGGGACGCGCTCCTGATGGTGTTCGAGGGAAGCGGCCACGAGGCAGGGGCGGCAGCCGCCGCGCTGGCTATGCAGCGGTTCATCGCGGAAGGCGGCGCCGCCGGCGAGTCCAGCGTCGGCCCCGTGCAGCTCTCCATGTGCGCGGGGCTCGTCTCCGGCGACTGCCACTTCTTCCTTGTGGGGCGCCACCACCGCGAGCTGCTCGTGTGCGGCCCGTCTGCCTCCCTGACGCTGAAGCTCGAGGATGCCGCCGAGCGGGGTGAGGTGCTCGTCTCGCCTCGCACGGCCGAAGCACTCGAGGGGCTCGTCGCCGGTGAGCGGGACGGCGCGTATCGGCTGCGTGCGGATGCGGGGGACCCCGAACTCCCGCTTCTCCCCGACGAGCACGACCTCGCACCGGAGGGCCTCACGGAGCTCGTGCCGCCGCCCCTGCGCCTGCTGATCGAGCAGAACGCCGTCGAGGCCGAGCATCGCCGCGTGACCGCGGCTTTCGTCAAGTACTCCGGCACCGACGAGCTCGTGGAGCGGCTCGACGAGGCGACGGCCGCGCTCTCCGACCTCGCCGACGTCGTCTCGACCGAGACCGAGGAGCGACGCGTGACGTGGCTGGAGTCGGACATCGACGCAAACGGGGGCAAGCTCTACCTCGTTGCCGGAGCTCCCGCGAGCGAGGGTGACGAGGAGGAACGCATGCTGCGGACGCTGCGTGCGGTCGTCGACGCGCACGCCGGGCTTCCGATCTCGGTCGGCGTGAACCGCGGCCCCGTACTCACCGGCCCCATCGGCTCCGACCGCCGCAACACGTACGCGGTGATGGGAGACACGGTCAATCTCGCGGCACGGCTCTGCGCCCGCGCGGAGAAGGGCGAGATCCTCGCGACGGGGGACGTCCTCCAGCGCTCGCGCACGCGTTTCGAGACGACCTCGCGACAGTTCCTGATGAAGGGCAAGGCGAAGCCGGTCACGGGCTACTCGGTCGGCCCGATCGCGGCCGAAGGGGTGGAGCAGGCGCAAGCGCTCTTGCCGCTCGTCGGCCGCGACGCCGAAGTCGCGGCGTTGCAGGAGGCGCTGAACGCCGCCCGGATGCGCCAGAGCCGCGCGGTCGAGCTCGTCGGCGAGCCGGGCGTCGGCAAGACGCGCCTCGTCGAGGAGCTCGTCGCGTCGGCGGTCGGGTTCCAGGTGCTGCGGACGCGCTGCGAGCCTTACGCCTCCTCGACACCGTTCGCTCCTCTGCGGACACTGCTGCGGCCGCTCGTGGGAATCCTCCCCGAGGACCCGCCGGATGCCGCCGGTGCCAAGCTGACCGCGTTCGCCACGGGCGTGATGCCCGACCTCGCGCTCTGGCTGCCGCTCCTTGCGCTTCCCTTCGACGCCGAGGTGGCCTCGACGCCGGAGGTGGACGAGATCGACCCGGCCTTCAGGCGCGACCGGCTGCACGAGGTGCTGGACCAGTTCCTGATGCGCCTGCTGCTGATGCCGACCGCGCTCGTCGTCGAGGACACGCATTGGCTCGACGACGCATCGCAGCTCGTGCTGGCGAAGCTCGCTCAGCCGGGGCCGCGGCCGTGGCTCGTGGTGGCGACCCGCCGGCCGTCAGGCACGGCACTCGGCGAGACCGCGACCGTGCTCGAGCTGCAGCCGCTCGCCGCCGACGACGCCCGCAGCCTCGCGCTCGCAGCCGCCGGAGACACTGCCCTCTCCGAGGCCGAGCTCGCGGCCCTCACCGAGCGCGCGGCCGGCAACGCCCTCTTCATCCGCGAGCTCGCCGTCGCGCCGAGCGGCGAAGACGCGCTTCCGGAAACGGTCGAGTCGCTGCTCACGAACCGCATCGACACGCTGCATCCGTCGGACCGCGTGCTGCTGCGCCATGCCTCCGTGATAGGGCAGTCGTTCGACCTCGACCTCCTCACCGACACGCTCACCGACGAAGGCGCCGACCCCGAGCAGTGGGAACGGCTTGCGGACTTCGTCGACTGGGAGGGGGCGTCCCGGCTCCGCTTCCGGCACGATCTCGTACGGGCGGCGGCCTACGACGGGCTCTCGTTCGCCCGGCGGCGGGAGATACACGCCCGCGTCGGCGAGGCGCTCGAGCGGCGGATGGTCGACGGCACAGCGCAGTCGGGCGTGCTGTCGCTCCACTTCCTCGAGGCCGCGGAGTGGGACAAGGCATGGCGGTACGCGGTGTTGGCCGGGGACGATGCGCGCTCGAAGCACGCGAACGTCGACGCGGCGACGTTCTACGAGCGCGCGCTCATTGCCTCCGTCTCGCTCGAGCCGCCGAAGGAGGACGTCGCGCGCGTGTGCGAGGCGCTCGGCGACGTCCGCGAGCTCGTCGCGAAATTCGCCGAGGCGGACGGGGCTTACGTGCAGGCGCTCGAGCGGGGCGGCTCGGCCGCGCGGGTGATGCGCAAGCGCGGGATCGTCGCCGAGCGGCAGGGCCGCTACCACGACGCGCTCGCTCTCTACGACGCGGGTGCCGCCGGTGCGGACGCGAACGAGCGCGTCGCGCTGCAACTCGCCCGCGCGATCGTGCTCTACCGTCAGGGCGAGATCGACGACAGCGCCCGGACCGCCGAGGAAGCGGCCGCGGCGGCGATGGCGCTGGACGACCGCGAGGCGCTCGCAAACGCGTACTGGATCCGGGCGCTGGCGGAGGGCGACCGCGGAGGGCCGGCGGGCGAGTTCCTCGCGCTCGCGCTGCCGATCTTCGAGGAGCTCGGCCTCCTCCAGATGCAGGTCAAGGTGCTGCAGAACACGGCCGTGCGCGCCTTCTACGACAGCGAGTGGGAGAAGGCGGTGGAGTACTACGGCCGGACGGCGGCTATGGCCGAGCGCGCGGGGGACGTGATCGGGATGGGGATCGCGGCGCTCAACCATGGCGAGCTGCGCCTCCACCAGGGCCGGCTCGACGAGGCCCAGGAGCTGCTCGAGGGAGCGCTCCGCACCTTTCGAGCCGCGAAGTTTCCGATCGGCGAGGCATTCGCGCTCGTCTACCTCGGCCATCTCGCCGCGGAGCAGTCGCGCTTCGGCGACGCCTACGGCCTCTTCGACACCGCGCTCGAGCGGCTGGCGGCGACGGGGTCGAAGAGCCTGCTGATCGAGGCCGACGCGCGACGGGCCCAGGCGTACGTGCTCGAGGGGCGGCACGAGGAGGCGGCGGCCCTCGCGCGCGAGTGCCTCGAGCGCGAGCACGAGACCGGCGAGACGGGCGGCCGGACGGCGCTGCTCGAGCGGCTGCTCGCCGTCGCTGCGGTACAGGGTCGCCGGCGCGACGACGCGCCGCTGCACTTCGAGGAGAGCCTGCGCGTCGGCCGCGAGTTCGGCTCCCACTACGAGGTCGGCCGCACGCTCCAGGCGAAAGTGCTGACGGGCTTCGCTTCGGACGAGGAGCTCGCGGAGGCCGAGGCGATCATGGCGCGCCTCGGCGTCGTCTCGCTTCCGGACGTGCCGCTGCCCTAGCGGTTGTTCGTCAGGGTCACCTTCCCGGAGATGGTGTTTCCGGAGAAGGTGAAGCCGCCGGCGTTGTTCGTGATCGAGACGGAGCCGCTGACGACGTTGTTCGTGAACGTCACGCCACCGCTGGTGCCGCTCACAGTCACTCCTCCATTCGACACCTTGTTGGCGGAGAAGACGAAGCCGCCCTTGTTGCTGGTCGCCGACACGCCTCCACTGATCGTGTCTCCGACCGCAATCACTCCGGCGTTGTTCCCCGTGAAGCTGACGGACGACGAGAGCTTGTCGGCGGCGCAGCCGCTCCCCGATGGGCCGCCGAGCTCGACCAGGCCGGACGAGGAGCTAATGGTGGTCGAGCCGCTGACGGTCGCCCCGCACAGCGTCAAAGCTGTCGCTCCCGTCGACGAGAGCGACCCCGAGATCGTCCCGCCGTTTACGTAGAGCGATCCGCCGCTCTGAACGGTCACCGACCCGCTCACCTTCCCACCCTGGATGCAGTAGGCGGTGCCGCTCTTGACGGTGAGCGAGCTGGAGAGGCCGCCCGTCAGGCACGCCCCGCTGAAGCCGACCGTGATCGTCCGGCTTGCGGTGGCCGGGTTGTAGTCGGTCGTGTTCGTCGGGGTGAAGGTGACCGACAGCGTCCGCGATCCCGGCTGGAGAAGGGTCCCCGCCGCCGGGCTGTAGACGAAGGTCCCGGCGGTGTTGGCGGTCGCGTTCAGCTGCGTCGAGCTCAGCTTCGTGCCGAAGAGCATCGACGCCGGCGGGTTCCACGTGATGACCGGATCGAGCTTCGCCACGGTGTAGGTGAGCTGGGCGGTCCTCGTATTGCCGGCGTTGTCGGTGGCAGTCGCGGTCAAGGTGTGCTGGCCGAGGCCCGTGCCGTATCCGGTGACCACGCAGTTCTTGAGCAGCGAGAGAGCGTCGCTCGAGCTGCACGAGATCGCGCCCTGAGGCGGTAGCGCACTGGGCTTGTAGCTGATTGCCTGGATCCCGTTGAAGGTCGGAGTCGCCGGTGCCGTGGAGTCCACCTTCGTGACCGTGACCGAGTCCTGGCTCGTGTTTGCAGCGCCGTCCGTCGCAGTCCCGGCGACGAGCCGGCTCGAGCCGCTGTCGCCGAGGGTGGTGTGGTTGTCGGTCGCGCTCCCGTCCACGAGGCAGCTGCTCACGCCGGAGAGGTTGTCCGAGCAGTTGAAGGTGACCGTCGGGGCGGTCTTGTACCAGCCGTTCGTCCCGTCCGGTGCGACGGGCGAGACGACATGCGTGATCAGCGGCGAAGTCGTGTCGATCAGGTAGGCGGCGCTCGCCGTATTGCCGGCGGAGTCGCGTGCGACGACGATGTGCGCGCCGTCGCCGCTCAGCGTGATCCCCGTGGTCGAGCCGACCGGCTGGCCGTCGACGGTCACGGAGACCGTCGCGTCGGTGGCCGTAGTGGCGGCGGAGACCGTGAGGCTGCCCTTGTACCAGGAGCCGGTGTCCGCCCCGCGGTCCGGCAGGATCGTCAGCGTCCCGGAGCTGCCGCCGTTGCCGGTGCCCGACGGGAGCGGCAGGGCGTCGAAGTAGTTGCCCTTGTTCGAGCTGTAGCCGCAGTTCCCGGACTCGTCGCAGACCTCGACGAAGTACTGGAGATTGCTACCCACGAACGGTACGCCCGCCGACCAGAGGCCCGATGGATTGTGCTGCAGCTGGGCCGCGTGCCAGGTCCCCGCATCGTCGTAGATGACCTGGGCGAAGACGACACTTCCGCTGACGTCGCTGAACCGCCCGGTGAATCCGACCACGTTGTCGCTGTGTCCAGGATCGCTCTGGAACGCGTCGATCGAGTCGATCGTCGGCGGCGTGAAGTCCGAGCTGTTCGAGTAGGTGACGCGGCCGTCGATCTGGGTCCAGAGACGCTCGACACCCGAGCTCGGGCCGGTGAAGAACTGGCCCGTGATGAGGTTGAGCCTCTGATCGCTGCCGAGCGAGACCAGCGTCGGGATCTTCTCCGGCCAGGCTTCGTCGGTGAACGAGGGCGGCGGCTCCGTGCTGCTCGAGTTGAGGGTCGGGCGGACGTTGTCGGGCGTGAAGTTCGAGTGATCCTCGCTCGTTAGGCCGTCGATCACGACACCGTGGGCGACGAGGCCGCTCCGCGCCGCCGGCATGCTGACGTACGGCTGCAGCGGCCGGTAATTCGGCGCCTGAACCTGCCCGGCATTCGTGTAGTAGTGCCCGTCGGCCCCCGGGACGAACTGCGGCGAGGCCGCGAAGCCCGCACTCTGGACGCCCGTCCCCGGGAAGGAGGAGAGCGATCCCTGCGCCGGGCTGGTTGAAGCGGTCGTGCCCGAGACCGGGGGCACATCGGCTGCCGCGAGCAGAGCTGCGTGGAGGGGTGCGGGCGCGCTGCCCACGCCGTACATCGGCAGGCCGTAGAGCTCGGCCTCGGAAAGGGCCTTCTCGTCGTAGTTCGAGAACGCGGCGCGCGAGAGGTAGTACTGCTGCTTCGCGTGCAGCAGTGCCTGCCCGAGCGTGGTAGAGCCGCCGAGGTTCCCGGCGAGGTCGGCCATCAGCTCTTCCGAGAAGGCGACGCTGTTGGTGTCTCCCAACCCGTAGCCGGTGTTGCCGACGAAGCCCGTGTTGTGCTGGGCGAAGTACTGCGGCCAGTCGAGCACGGTCGAGCCGACGACGGCGTCCGTCGTCTGGAAGCCGGCGTGGCAGCCCATGGTGAAGAAGATGCCGTGGTCGAGCCCGGCCGGGACGCCCGACGTCGAGAGGATGTCCCCGTTCGCCATCTGCGCGCGGTAGTTGTCGTAGTGCCCGTTCCAGGAGTTGATCTTGGCCGGGCTGCGGCCGGTCGGGAAGGCGGCACCGAGCAGCTGGGTGAGGCTGAACAGCGACGTCGGGCCGCCGAGCGTGGTGACGCTCACGCCCCGGTTCCTGAGGTTGGCAGCGACGCGGTCGGCTCCGTCGGCCACGAAGTCGTAGCCGGAGACAAAGCCGGTCGAGCTCTGCAGCGTGCCAGGCGTCGGTGCGTGCTCGAACCTATCGACGCCGTTCGCGATGTCCTGGGCCGTCTCGACGAGCCGCCCGCCCGCCAGGTTCGGCGGGAAGAGCTGCTGCCCGCTCGCCGGGACCGGCTGCGTGTCGAGGTACGGGTCGTCGCTCAGCAGGTCGCCGGCAGCGAGTGAGCCCCGGTACTCGTTGGCGCCGAACTGGCTCGCGAAGCCGTTCTCGTTCGCGATCAACGACAGGTCGGGGAGGCGGAAGAACGGGATCTGATCGTCGCCGCCGCCGAAGACGATGTACTTGACGCTCGGCCGCTCCGCGACGATCGCGTTGACCTCGTCGGCGATCGCGTTGGCCACGGCGTTCGCAGCGTCCGGATCGCATGGGTTCGTGTCCCACGCGTCGTACTGGTTCTGAGCGACTCTCTCGACCGGCACCACGACACCGCTGACGCCGAGCGTCGAATCGCCTGCAAGGCGCTGGAGCGCCGCGACGGCCGACGTCTCGTCGGCGGCGCCGTACGTGTCGCCGAGCCGTTTCTCGTCGACGAGGATGATCGTGTTCAGGTTCGCCGGCAGTGAGCTCAGAACGGGCAGCGGATCCGGCGTAGTGCCCGCGCTGGGGTGATCGAACGACCGCGGGGAACAGATCTGGATCGCCGGCGGTGCCGACTCCTTGACCCGCAGCGTGTACGCCTTCGGGCTGAACGCGCCGTTGTAGCCGAAGACGGCGATCGTGATCAGGCCACCGCCACCGGGCGAGACCATCCCGACGTCCTCGTCGTCCTGATGCCGATTGTCCGAGCGCTGGACCAGCGTGATGCCCGGATCCGGGACGTCCTCGAGGCCCGTCGGAGCCAGTTGGCCGCTCGAGCCGCCGTTCAGGTCGACCTGCGTGTCGGGGACGATGCCGTCCTGCAGCGGCGGCGCGGACGTCGCGCCGGTGCGGACGGACGTCGTCCGCGGCGAGTAGAGCGCGAGGTCGTAGTCGGCCGGGAGGTG
>JBJMKE010000052.1:0-42036 GCA_045806005.1 Gaiellaceae bacterium | reverse complement strand
TTCAACGCGCCGCGCGCGGCGCGCGTGGAGGCGAACGCGAACGGAAGGCCACTCGAGGTCAACCACCGCGCAGTCGCGCTCGTGCGCGAGGAGTGGCGCGTCGTCGACCGTTGGTGGACCGAGGAGCCCGTCGTCCGCGACTACTTCGAGCTCGTGCTCGAGAGCGGCGAGAACACCGTCGTCTTCCACGACGGCGCGAGCGGAGGCTGGTATATCCAGCGCGGGGCATGAGTGGCTTCGCAGAAGTCGAGCCCGAGGAGATCGCGGTGCAGTTCGTCCGCGCGCCGGACGGGATGCCGGGCATCCGCCGCGCCTGGGACGAGCTCGAGGCGGTCGTCGACCTGCACGGCCGTCGCTTCTACGGCGCCTACGACCCCGTTGCGGACGACTACCGCGCCTGCGTCGCGGTGCGGGAAGGAGACGAGCCCGCGCCCGGTCCACGAGCGGATCGGGCCGACGTTCGACGAGATGACGCAGCAGGTTAAGCCCGACGAGACGCGGCCCAGCCTCGAGCACTACCGGCGCCGTGACGAGATCGACCTCCTGCTACCGATCTAGCGCCCGCCGCAGCTCCCGCGCGGCCGCCTCGGGATCCTCGGCGTCCCGGACGGCGCGGACGACGGCGAGGCCCGGCGCGCCCGCGGCGGCGACCTCCGCTGCGTTCGAGAGGTCGATGCCGCCGATCGCGAACCACGGGATCGTCAGCCTCGCCGCGGCGTCGCGGACGAGCCGCAGGCCGCCGGCGACGGCATCCTCCTTCGTCGGCGTCGCGAAGGCGGTCACGCCGACGTAGTCGACTCCGGCGACGTCGGCCAGCTCGGCGGGCGTCGACGCCGACAGCCCGAGCAGCCGGTCCGAGCCGACAACCTCCCTCGCCTCCTCCACCGGCGCGTCGCTGCGGCCGACGTGCACGCCGTCCGCGCCGCACGCCGCCACGAGATCCGGGCGGTCGTTGAGGACGAACAGCGCACCGCGGTCGGCGCAGGCGGAGCGGAACGGCTCGGCCGCCGCGACCAGCGCCTCGTCGCGGAGCTCCTTGTCTCGGAGCTGGACGACGTCGACGCCGCCGCGCAGCGCCGAGTCGAGCAGCGGACCCGGATCCCCGCCGTGGGGCAGCGCCTCGAGGACGAGGTACAGGCGCGCGCGGGCAAGCCGCTCGCGGCGGGCCGAGGCGTCCACGCACCTCAAGCTACCGGGTTGCTCACTGCCGGCTCACGTGGCCGAGAGTAGGGTCGCCGCCATGACGTCGCGGCTCGCCGTCGTCCTGGCCGTGCTCGCGGCGCTCGCGCTGGTGGGCGCGTTTCTCCAGCGCTCCCACGAGGACAGCGCCGCCCCGACGACCACCACGAAACCGAAGCCGAAGCCCGACCCCAACCGCGTCGTCACGCCGAAGGGGCCGCTCCCCGGCGCGCTCCTGATCGCCGATCGCGGCAATGACCGGATCCTGCTCGTCGACCCGCACCGCCGCACGCTGTGGAGCTTCCCGACCGCGCACGACCGGGCGCTGCACCGCAAGCTCGTCTTCGACGACGACACGTTCGTGGAGCCCGGCGGCAAGGCGCTCGTGACGAACGAGGAGGATCACGGCGACATCCTCTCGATCGACATCGCGACGCACCGGGTCACGCGCCTGTTCGGCGTTCCCGGCCCGCAGGCGGGCCCCGGGCGGTCGGCCGGCCCCGCGTACAAGATGAACTGGCCCGACGACGCGTACGTCCTGCCCGACGGGACTCTGACCGTCGCCGACGCCTACCGCTGCCGCATCCTCTTCGTCCGCGACCACCGGATCGTGCGGCAGATCGGGCGCACGGACGCGTGCGTCCACGATCCGCCGCGGGCGCTCGGCCCGGTCAACGGGGACACGCCCCTGCCTGACGGCGGCGTGCTCGTGTCGGAGATCGACGGCTCCTGGATCGACGACTTCGACGCGACGGGGCGGCTGCGCTCGTCGTTCCGGGCGCCGGTCGCGTATCCGTCGGACCCGCAACCCTTGCTGCAGGGCCGCATCCTCCTCGCCGACTACTCGCGGCCGGGCGCCGCCGTCATCCTCGACCGGCACGGCAAGGTGCTCTGGCGGTACGGCCCGGCCTCGGGCTGGGGCGAGCTCGACCACCCGTCGCTCGCCATCATGCTCCCGAACGGGAACATCGCGATCAATGACGACTTCAACGACCGGGTCGTGGTCATCGACCGGCAGCGGCGCCGCATCGTCTGGTTCTACGGCCACGTCGGCCGCCCCGGCAAGGGGCCGAACGAGCTGAACACACCCGACGGGATGGACTTCGTCCCGCTCGGGCCGCACGAGAAGCCCCTGTGGCAGCTCGTCCATCACCCTTGAAATCCGGATGCAGGCGAACATACGTTCGCCTAGACTACGTGGGTGGCGCTAAGAGCTCTAACTCCGCAGGCGGTCGATGAAGCCGGCGTTCGGCGCGTGGATGTTGAGCACGCGGAAGGCTCCGCCACAGGAGCGGAAGCCGTGCTCCACGTTCGGCGGCACCGAGAGGAACGTGCCGGGGCCGGCACGGTGCCACTCTCCGTCCTGGAAGAACTCGACCTCGCCCTCGAGCACGTAGAACGAGTCCGTGTGGTCGGCGTGGGTGTGCGGGTCGACGCCCTCGAAGTCCGGCCCGAACGAGAGCTCGAGCACCTCGAGATGCGGCAGTTCCGCGAGGACCCGGTGCCCGTTCGGCGTCCGCTCGCCCTCGCCCGGGCGAATGAAGTACGGCTCGTCCATCGCTCCGCATCATGACCTACGTCGAGCTGCACGCGCACTCGGCGTACTCGTTCCTCGACGGGGCGTCGCAGCCGGAGGAGCTCGCGGCGCGCGCGGCCGAGCTCGGCTACGAGGCGCTCGCGCTCACCGACCACGACGGCGTCTACGGCTCGCTCGAGTTCGCCCACGCGGCAAAGCACTTCGGCGTCCGCCCGATCACGGGCACGGAGGTCACGCTCGCGGACGGCTCCCACGTCACCCTGCTCGTGGAGAGCGCGCGCGGCTACGCGAACCTCTGCCGGCTGCTGACGGCGGCGCACGCGCACACGCGCGACACGACGAACCGCGACCCGATGCCGCCCCGGCTCGATCTGGCGCTGCTCGAGGAGCTGAGCAGTGATCTCGACCATGGCCTCGTCTGCCTCTCCGGCTGCGCGCGCGACGGCCTCGCCGTCCGGGACCCGAACGCCGCGGCACGGCTCGCAAGCGCATTCGGTCGTGACCGCTTCTACGTCGAGCTGCAGCGCCCGTACGAGCGCGGCGACGCCCGCCGCAACGCGCACCTGCGTGACCTCGCCGCCACGCTCCGCGTCCACACGGTCGCGACGGGCGACGTCCACGCCCACGACCGCAGACGCGCCGCGCTGCAGGACGTGCTCGTCGCCGTCCGCTGCCGTACCTCGCTCGAGGGCTGCGAGCGGGAGCGGCGCGGCAACCACGAGTCCGTCCTCGCGTCGCCGCAGGAGATGCTCGACCGCTTCGCAGATTGTCCGGAGGCCGTCCACCAGACCGCTCAGCTCGCGGAACGGCTCGAGTTCGACCTGACGGAAGAGCTCGGCTACCGCTACCCGGACTTCTCCGACGGCGCCGAGCCGGCGATCGTCCAGCTCCGCCACGTCTGCGAGAGCGCCCTCTCGGAGCGGTACTCGGACAACGCTTGTAACACAGTGTTACTTGCGCAGGTTCGGGCCCGGCTCGAGGAGGAGCTCGCGCTCATCGACGAGCTCGGGCTCGCCGGCTTCTTCCTCCTCCACTGGGAGGTGCTCGAGCTCGCGCGCGAGGTGGCGCTCGAGGTGCGCGGGCCCGGCTCGATGCGCCACGTCCTGCCGCCCGGGCGCGGGCGCGGCTCGTCGGTCGGCTCGCTCGTCTGCTACCTGACCGGCCTCTCGCACGTCGATCCGGTCGCGAACAACCTCTCGCTGGGCCGCTTCCTCAACCGCGAGCTCGCGTCGGTGCCGGACATCGACCTCGACTTCCCACGCGACATTCGCGAGAAGCTGATCGTCCGCGTCGTCGAGCGCTACGGATCCGAGCACGCGGCGCTCGTCGCGAGCTTCGCCACCTACCGCTCGCGCGGCGCGATCCGGGACGTCGGCAAGGCGCTCGGCCTCCCGTACGCCGATCTCGAGCGGCTCGCCCGGCTCACGGACGGCTGGAACGCGCAGCGTGTCGCCGACGAGATCGCGGCGCTGCCGGACGCGGCGACGAAGCTCCAGTCGCCGCGCTGGCGCGCCTTCGGTGCCCTCTGCGCCGAGATCGCCGGCCTGCCGCGGCACATCTCGCAGCACCCGGGCGGGATGGTCATCTCGTCGCGGCCGCTCGTCGAGCTCGTGCCCGTGCAGCCGGCGGCGATGGAGGGACGGCAGATGTGCCAGTGGGACAAGGACTCCTGCGCCGACGCCGGCTTCCTCAAGATCGACCTGCTCGGGTTGGGGATGCTGTCGGCGGTCGAGGAGTGCGTGGACCTGATCGCGCGCCACCGGGGCGAGCGGATCGACCTCTCGCGCGTGCGTCTCGACGACCCGGAGGTGTTCGCGGAGATCCAGAAGGCCGACACCGTCGGCTGCTTCCAGATCGAGAGCCGCGCCCAGATGCAGGTCATCCTGCGCACGAGGCCGGAGACGATCGACGACATCACGGTGCAGGTCGCGCTCGTGCGGCCGGGGCCGATCCAGGGGAAGGCCGTACACCCGTACGTCGAGCGGCGCCAGAAGTTGCGCGACGACCCGGGCTACCGCGCGCCCGCGGATCATCCGCTGCTCGAGGAGCCGCTGCGCGAGACGCTCGGCGTCGTCGTCTTCCAGGACCAGGTGCTCGACGTCGCCGTCCACCTCGCCGGCTTCACGGTCGGCGAGGCGGAGGGGCTACGGCGCGCGATGAGCCGCAAGCGCTCGCACGCGGCGCTCGAGGCGTGGCGGGAGCGGTTCGTCGCCGGCGCGCTCGAGAAGGGCGTGGGGGAGGCGCAGGCGCACGAGCTCTACGACAAGCTGGTCGCCTTCTCGGGCTTCGGCTTCCCGAAGTCGCACGCGGCGGCGTTCGGGCTGCTCGCGTATCAGTCGGCGTGGCTGCGGCACCACTACGCGCCGGAGTTCCTCGCCGCCCTCCTCAACGCGCAGCCGATGGGCTTCTACCCGCCCGCGACGCTCGTCCGCGACGGGCAGAAGCGCGGGGTGGAGACTCGCCCGCCCGACGTGAACCTGAGCGAGGCCGGCTGCACGATCGAGGGTGGCGCGGTTCGGGTCGGGCTGAAGTACGTGACCGGGCTGGGTGAGGACGACGCGGAGGAGGTGGCGGGGAAACGGCCTTACTCGTCGGTGCGCGACGTCGCCCAGCGGACAGGGCTGTCCGAGGACGAGCTGCATGCGCTCGTCGCTTCGGGGGCCTGCGACTGCTTCGGCGTGCGGCGCCGGGAGCTCCTCTGGCAGCTCGGGCTCGTGCGGCGGCCGGCGAGCGTCCCGGGCACCGGCGGAGAGGCGAAGCAGCTCGCGCTACCGCTCTCCCCGACGGTGGAGACGCCGGACCTGCCCGAGCCGACGGTGTGGGAGCGGATGCTCGCCGACTACCGGACGACGAGCCTCTCGGTCGGCGTCCACCCGCTGGAGCTGCTGCGGCCGCACCTGCCCCCGGGAACGCTGTCGAGCGCCGAGCTGCGGGAGCGGCCGCACCGCGCCGCCGTCCAGTTCGCCGGCCTCGTCGTCGCGCGGCAACGGCCGGCGACCGCGAACGGCGTCGTCTTCATGCTGCTCGAGGACGAGCTCGCGCAGGTGAACCTGATCGTCCTGCCGCAGGTCTACGAGCGCTTCCGCGCCGTCGTGCGCAGCGAGCCGCTGCTGCTCGTGCGCGGCCGCTACGAGCACGCAGACCGGAACCGCAACGTCCTCGTGCACGAGCTCGTCTCGCTCGCGCCGCTCGCACGCTCCCTGACCGACGGCGCGGATGTCCACGAGGCGCTCCCGCGAGCCCACCACTTCGGGCACCGGTAGCGCTCGCCTGGGCGGGCCGGGGGACGGGCGCTACTGTCGCGGCTGTGCCGATCGATCCGACACGGCTGAACGCCGTCGGCGACCTCGTGGTCACGGAGGTGGACGAGCTGCTTGCGCTTGCGGATCCGGTGCGTCTCGAGATTTTCGATCTCGTCCGACGGGAGGGCCCGCTTGCCGTCGAAGACGCGTGCGACCGTCTCGGCTTGAGCGCGGATGCGGCAGCGAGCCAATTCCGCACGCTCGCCGACGCCGGGTTGATCGACGAGGACGCCGCCGCCGGCAGTTGGAGCACCGAGGCGAGAGGGATCTACTTCGAGATCCCCGACGAGCCGGAAGCGCAGCGCGCTGCCCGAGAGCTGAGCAACACGATGCTCGTCAAGTACGCATCGCTTCCCAGCGAGTGGACGCGCCAAATCGAGCCGTTACTCGACGTGACGTGGGCACGCTCCGCCGGTCTCTTCAATGCGCGTCCCGAACTTGCGCCCGACGAGCTCAGCCGGCTGCAAGAAGACCTCGAACGCCTCCTCGAGCCGTTCCTGACCCGGCCCGCAGACGAGCGCCCACCCGATGCGGCTCCGGTGCGGATCACGGCGTACTTCCTGCCCGAGCCCCGCTGATCCGGCGATGCTCTTACGCTTCCTAGGTGCTCGGCTTGCACATAGGGTTCTTTCGCTGGCTCTATCGCCTTCCGGGTCGCTTCGACCGGAGCATGGAGAAGACCGCCCTGGCGTCCTCGGTCATCCAGAGCGAGGGGATTGGCCAGCTGAACATAGACCCCGGGGCCATGAATGCGGCACTTGGCGAGATGGAGGCGCGCGGCTCCCGCGAAGCCGACTCGGCGGACGCGGAGTGCGGATAGCCGTCGCCTGGGGCGAGTGTCGGTGACCTCCGACGTAGGCTCAGGTTATGAACGAGATCCTCATGCGGGCGGCGGTCGAGGTTCCGGGCCGAGCGGCAGCATCAGTGAGCAATAGCCCTTGATCAGGGCGTAGCCGTTGTCGGCGTAGAGACGGAGAGCGGCCTCGTTGTCGTCCTCCGTCTGCACGACCAGCCGCAGCGCGCCCGCTGCGATCGCCGCCGCCCGGACCGAACCGAGGAGGGCACGACCGACTCCGAACCGTCGGTGCGTCGGGAGGACGAACAGGTCTCTGATCTGCCAAAAGTGGCCGAGCCGCAACGAAGCCGGAACATCCATCGCGATCGCAAAGCCGACGAACCTCACACTGTCTTCAGCGACGAACACGCGGAGGCGGCTCGTACCGAGGTGCTCGTCCAGCCAGGACGCCGATCGGAAGGCATCGGAAGCCTCGCCATAGTGAACGCGATACTGATCGAAGATCTCGGCGAGTGCTTCGATTTCTCTGCGTGCCGGGGAAGCCAGAGCCCGAACAGAGACGAGCTCCTCGCCTGGGCCGGCGTTCAGGGACGACCCCCGAGGCGTCTCATGTTCCACGGGACATCGGGCGGCGCCACGGGGATCGAGCCCGCGACGTGCAGCCAACGATGATCACTCTGCGCCTTCGCGTAGATCACGTACTCCCGGTCCTGGACTCGAACGCCGCGACGGCTTGCCGAGCCTTCCCCTGCGGCCAGAGCCGCCTCCGCCCATTGGATCGCCTCGCGGACATCCTGAGCACCGGCAAGCTCGAACTCCATCGCTTCCCACCCCATTTGCGTTGCGTCTGGAGGGACGCCATATCCCTGGCGAGGCCGGTCGACTTCGGGCTCCGAGGCCGGTTGCTCCCAGAGCGTGACCCGGTACGCGGCGGCAACCTCCCACCGTTCAGAGTCGGAGTCGTAGATGCCGGGAACGCGCCTTGCTTCCACGACCAGAGCCTAGAACCCTGCGCTGGCCCGGTGTTCCGGAATGACCCCCGATGCTGCCTGATCGGATTTGATCGTAGGCGTTTCCCTTCCCGGCAGCCGGATACGCGGCACGAGTCATTTATTTCCTTTTTCGGATAGGGGGAGTCATGCGACGACTCGTGTTATTGACCGTCGTTGTCTCGGCGTTGCTCGTTGCCGGTGTGGTAGCTGCCATGGCAACGCCGGGTGCTAGCAGCGGTGCGGCTGGGCAAGCGGCTGGCGCTCAGATGGGCAAAGTCGGCATGCGCCTGCAGGTGAGCAAGTTCGTCAAGAGCGGCCACAGATTGATCGCCAAGGGCAGGGCAGTCGCCACGTACACGTCCAACACCGGTACGAAGTCAGTCAGAAGCGTGCCGTTCAGCGCCCACGCGACCGTCCTTCGGCATGGACGTACGTTGGCAAGTGCAACCCAGAACACCATCTGTCCGGTGTTGACCTTGGAGATCGATCAGGTGTCGCTTGACCTGCTCGGCCTGCACGTCGATCTGAGCAAAGTGATATTGACCGTGACCGCCGACCCCAACGGCGGCGTCCTGGGCAAGTTGTTCTGCTCGCTCGCGAACGGCAAGACGGCAGTGGCCTCTACCTCGACTGCGCGTTCCCTCACCTCCGTGGCTCACCGAAGCGGCCTCTCAACGCAAGGGGTTACCTTGGGCACCGGTGTCCGCCAGCTGCAGTCGATCGGCCCCGGCCCCTGCTCGATTGTGGATCTTCTGCTCGGGCCGCTACACCTCGACGTGCTCGGCCTGATCGTGGACCTCAACCAGGTTCATCTACAGATCACCGCCGACCCGAACGAAGGCCCGCTCGGCAGCCTTCTTTGCTCCATCACCAACCCGCCGACAACGGCCGCTCCAACGACGACCTGACCTCGAGCGAACCGGAGGGGGTCGGTCTAAGCTCGGCCCCCTCCGCAATAGGTCAACCTCAAGAGACATATCTGCTCGCATGGGCCAGCGCCCTCCCACCCGAGCCACGCTCGCCTCAGCGGAGGCTCGGGCCGACCCCGTGGCCGACGTTGCCCGCGTCGCGGTAGAGCGCCTCGACGTTGTTGCCGTCAGGATCGAGGAGGTACGCCGCGTAGTAGCCGGGCCCGTACTCGCGGTACCCGGGCTCGCCGTTCGAGCGGAATCCCGCCGCGACGCCCGCGCGGTGGAACTCGTCCACCGCCTCCCGGGAGCGCGCGTGGAAGCAGACGTGCAGCCCGGTCGTCGGCGGCTGCCGGTCGACGACGTTGAGGTTCGAGAAGCACGCGGAGCCGCCGTCCGAAAACAGCTTCGGGATCCCGAGCGGCGCGAGCACGGTCTCGTAGAAGCGCACGCTCGCCGCAAAATCGCCCGCGTGCAGGTCGACATGGTCGAAGACCCGCAGCGACCAGTCCCATTCCACGCCGGGACGATCGCAGATTCCATGCGTACCCTGAGAGCGTGATCGAAGTCTCCTGCGAAGCGTGTGGCTGGGTCGCGATCACGGGCCAGCCGGTCAACGACGTCTGGCGCGAGCACGAGGCGGGGTGCCCCGCACTCGGCGGCGCCGTCCGGCATCTTCCGGATCTGCCGCCGCTGCGGCGCCTTCTGCCGCCGGTGAACCTCTGCCGCCACCGGCCGGTGCGCCGCCAGATCGCGGTCACGCCCGCAGGTGTGAAGAAGTACACAGTGATGTGCGAGCTTTGCGGCCGGCTCGTGGACTGACGCCGCGTTCAGAAGACGAACGGCACGAGCATCCTCGTCGAGCGCCTGTACGCCGGGTAGGCGTCCGGGAACTGCTCGGTCAGGTGGCGCTCCTCGACGGTGGCGCTGTAGACGAAGTAGATGCCGGCCAGGATCACCGCCGCCAGCCAGAGCCAGTTCAGCGCCACCGCGGTGCCGGCGCCCGCGATCAGGATCCCCGAGTAGATCGGGTGGCGGACCAGGCGATAGGGGCCGCCGGTCACCAGCTCCGGCTCGTTCTTCCGCGTCATCGGGGTGCCCCAGTTGCGCCCGAGCCGGAGGCGGGCGCAGACGGCGAGCCCGAGCCCCACGCCGAAGAGGGCGAGCCCGATGACGGCCCGCACCGGGTCGGACTCGACGCCGTAGCCCCGGAACAGCCCCAGGCGAGCGAACACGACCACGACGACCGCGATCAGCACCCGGATCCGCACCTCGTGGGACCAGGCGATGCGGCCCCGCTTCATGGAGAAGGCGGCCACGATCCAGTAGAGCCAGAACGCGGCCCAGCCGGCGGCGAAGACGAGCTCGACCGCTCTCATGGGGCAATTTTCACGAGCGGGGCATATGTCCGGGCATGAAACGCAAGGACGGCTTCGCGCCGATCGGCTCGTACGCGGCGATCGGCGACGGGAGAACGGTGGCGCTCGTCGCAGCCGACGGCTCCGTCGACTTCCTCTCGCTGCCGAGCCTGCACTCGCCGACGACCTTCGGGGCGCTGCTCGACCCCGAGCAGGGCGGCCGCTTCACGCTGGCGCCCAGCGGCGACTACGAAGCCGCGCGCCGCTACGTCGGGCGGACGAACGTCCTCGAGACGACCTACCGCACCGGCAACGGCGTCGTGCGGGTCACCGAGGCGCTGACGCTCCAGGACGGCGGCCTGCTCCCGTGGGTCGAGCTCGCCCGCCGGATCGAGGGAGTCGAAGGCTCCGTGCCCATGGCGTGGCGGGTCGAGCCGCGCTTCGACTGGGGGCGGGAGCCGCCGCGGATCGAACGGAGCGGCGACCTCCTCGTCGCGTCGGGCGCCGGGATCCAGCTCACCGTCCACTCCTGGGGAGCGGGGGAGGTCGAGGCGGAGAAGGAGGCGCTCGGCGGCTCGTTCGCGATCCCGGCGGGGGAGCGCGCGCTGCTCGCGCTCGTCGCCGCGCACCAGCAGCCCCTGCACGCGCCGAGTCGGGAGCACGTCGAGGCGCGGCTCGACGCCGCGGCGCGCGTCTGGGAGCGCTGGCTCGGGATGTGGGCATACGACGGCCCGTGGGAGGAGGAGGTCGCGCGGAGCGCTCTCGTGCTCAAGCTCCTCGTCTACGCGCCGAACGGGAGCATCACGGCGGCGCCGACGACGTCGCTGCCGGAGGTGATCGGCGGCGACAAGAACTACGACTACCGCTACTCCTGGGTGCGCGACTCGGCGTTCACGCTCGACGCGCTGATGCGGCTCGGCCTCCCCGAGCAGGTGCACGAGTCGTTCTCGTGCCTGTTGCGGGCCGTGCGCGGGACGGCACCGGACCTCCGGCCCTTCTACGACCTCGACGGCTGTGTGCCGACTCGCACGGAGACGCTCGAGCATCTCCGTGGCTATCGCGACTCGCGGCCTGTCCGCTACGGGAACGCGGCGCACACGCAGCTCCAGCTCGGCTCCTGGGGCGACCTGCTCGAGACGGCCGATCTCTACCTGTCCGAGGGTCACATGCTCGACGAGGAGACGGCCCAGATGCTGGCGAGCTGCGTCGACCGCGTCGCGATCCTGTGGCCGGACGGAGACTCCGGGATGTGGGAGCTCGACGAGCCTCGCCAGTACACGACCTCGAATGTCGCGGTCTGGATGGCGTTCGACCGGGCGCTCGATCTCGCCGAGCAGGGCCATCTGTCGGACGCTCACGTGCAGCAGTGGCGCGAGCAGCGCGAGCGGCTTCACGCCTGGATCGAGGAGAACGCCTGGTCGGAGAAGCTCGGCGCCTACTGCGGCTGGGCCGGGGAGGAGTCGCTCGACGCGGGGCTGCTGCGCGCCGTCCGCACGGGCTATCCGGAACGGGAGCGGCTGGGCAGCACCGTCGACGCGATCCGCGAGCGGCTGGCGGCTGCGCCCGGCCTGCTCTACCGCACGAGCGAGCACGCCGGGAACGAGGGCGCGTTCGTCGCGTGCTCGTTCTGGCTCGTCGAGGCTCTCGCTCGCCTCGGCCGGGTCGAGGAGGCCTGCGAGACGATGGAGCAGGTCCTGCCGTACGCCAACGACCTCGGGCTCTTCTCCGAAGAGATCGACCCGGAGAGCCGCGAGCTGCTGGGCAACTTCCCCCAGGGCCTGAGCCACCTGGCGCTGATCAACGCTGCCGGAGCTATTCAGGATGCCGCTGCGCGTGGCGAAGGTGCATCGGCGAAGGCAGGTGCGGCGCGAGGTTGAAGGCCGTGTTCACGAGCGCGAGGTGCGTGAAGGCCTGCGGGAAGTTCCCGAGCAGCCGGCCCGCCTGCGGGTCGTACTCCTCCGAGAAGAGGCCCACGTCGTTCGCGAGGTCGACGAGCCGCCCGAACAGCTCGTGCGCGTCGTCGTGCCGGCCGAGCAGCTCGTAGCAGTCGACGAGCCAGAAGGAGCACGGCAGGAAGACGCCCTCTCCCGGCGGCAGCCCATCCGCCGCAGTCTCGCTCGTGAGATAGCGGAGCACGAAACCGTCGTGCAGGAGCTCCCGCTCCACCGCCTCGATCGTCCCGCGGATGCGCGGGTCGTTGGCGGGGAGGAAGCCGACGAGCGGCAGCAGCAGGAGGCTCGCGTCGAGCTCCTTCGACCCGTACGACTGCGTGAACGAGCCGAGCTCGGGGTCGAAGCCGCGCTCGCAGACGTCGCGGTGGATCTCGTCGCGGAGCGAGCGCCAGCGGTCGACCGGCCCGTCGAAGCCATGGTCCACGGCCGTGCGCACGGCACGGTCGAACGCGACCCAGGCCATCGCCTTCGAGTGGACGAAGTGGCGGCGCCCGCCGCGGATCTCCCAGATCCCGTCGTCCGGCTCCCGCCACGCCTCGGCGAGATGATCGAGCAGGCCGAGCTGGATGGCCCAGCCCTGCGAGTCGACCGGGAGGCCGTGCTCGCGCGCCTGGTAGAAGCAGTCGAGCACCTCGCCGTAGACGTCGAGTTGCAGCTGCTCGCTCGCGGCGTTGCCGACGCGCACGGGACCTGAGCCCTCGTAGCCCTCGAGCCAGGGCAGCTCGAACTCGCTCAGGCGCCGCTCGCCCGCGACGCCGTACATGATCTGGACGTCGGCCGCGTCGCCGGCGATCGCCCGGATCAGCCAGCGGCGCCACTCGCCCGCCTCGTCGGCGTGGTTGCAGTGGAGGAGGGCCAGCAGCGTGAGCGTGGCGTCGCGGAGCCAGCAATAGCGGTAGTCCCAGTTGCGAACCGAGCCGGTCCACTCCGGCAGCGACGTGGTCGGCGCGGCCACGATCCCCCCGGTGGGCTCGTAGGTGAGCGCCTTGAGCACGATGAGCGAGCGCCGGATCAGCGGCATCCAGTCCTCCGGGATGTCGAGCGGACATGCCTCGCTCCAGTCCCGCCAGAAGCTCTCGGTGTCGGCCAGCGCCTGCTCGGGGTCGATCGCCTCTGGCACGTCCTCGTGCGAGCGGGACCACGTGAGGACGAACGGGACGCGCTGGCCCTCGTCCACCGAGACCTCGGAGATCGTGCTCAGGCCCTCGCCGCGCGTCTGAGCGGGCGTGCGGAAGCAGAGCGAATCCGGGCCGGCGATGGCGACGCGGGTGTCCTCCTCGTGCGTGCGCTTGCGCACCCACGGGACGATGTGCCCGTAGTCGAAGCGGATCGTCAGCTCCGAGCGGAAGTGCACGCAGCCCTTGACGCCCTCGACGATGCGCACGATGTCGGGCGCCTTGCCGCGCGGCGGCATGAAGTCGAAGACGCGGGCGCAGGCGCCGTCCTCGGTCTCCCAGGTGGTCTCGAGGACGAGGGTGTCGTGGAGATAGCGGCGCGTGCTCGTCGCGCGCTCCGACGGCGCGAGGAGCCAGCGGCCGTTCTCGGGGCCGCCGAGCAGGGCGGCGAAGCAGGCGCCGGAGTCGAAGCGCGGGAAGCAGAGCCAGTCGACCGAGCCCCCGCGGTCGACGAGCGCCGCCGTCTGGAGGTCGCCGAGCAGCGCGTAGTCCTCGATGCGCGGGCTCACCGGTTGTCGATCTCCAGGCCGAGCTCGGGCCAGCGCTTCCGTACCGCTCGGTTGAACGCGTCCTCGTAGACCTCGGACGCATCCTCGCCGAGCGTGCGGGCGAACCGGTCCCGCATGTCGGCGAGCGCCTCGGTCGCCGCCTCGACGACGTCGACGAAGTCGCCGTACATCTCCTCCCTGTCCTCGCGGTCGGCACCCTCGTACAGCCGGTACTTCTCGCGGCATTCCTCGAGCAGGTCGGCCTCGTCCTCGACGAAGAGGTCGAGCTGCCGCGCGATCACGTCGGCGAAGGGGTTGCGGCGGAGCCTCACCGACGCTCCAACGCCAGCAACAGATGAGGGACGCCGTCGACGTCGACCGTCTCGACGGTACGCATCCCGAGACGCTGCGCGAGCCGAAGCGAGCGCTCGTTCTCGGGCTCGATCTTCGCGACAAGCCGGTGTTGCGGGAGGTGGGAGAAGGCGGCGTCGACGCAGGCGCGCGCCGCCTCGAGCGCATAGCCGCGCCCCCAGGCAGAGGCGGCGAGCGTGTAGCCCAGCTCGGGCTCGCCGGTCGGCTCGTAGAGCCCGAAGCCGACGTCGCCGATCACGGCTCCCGACGCCTTCTCGACGACTGCCCAGGTCGAGAATCCGCGCTGCTCCTGGGCGCGGCGGTAGTCCTCGAGCAGCGCGGCCGTCCCGGGACGGTCGAGGACGCCGATGCAGACGTGGCGCATCACCTCTGGGTCGCCGTACACGTTCGCCATCGGGTCGACGTCCCCGGAGTCGAACGGCCGAATGCACAGCCGCGCAGTCCGGATCGGGAGCGGGATCGTCACGCGATCTCCTCGTAGAGGGCGAGGTGCGCGCGCGCGGCGGCGTCCCAGGTCAGCTCTGCGCGGGCGCGCCGTGCGCCGGCGCGCGCCTGCGCGAGCGCCTCGGGGTCCGCGAGCAGCTCGTGCACCGCCTGCGCGAGCCCGTCCACGTCGCCCGCCGGCACCACGCGGCCGGCAGCGAACCGGCGCACGGGCTCCGCGATCCCGCCGACGTCGTAGGCGACCGCGGGGACGCCCGCGCCGAGCGCGCGCAGCAGGGCGCCGCTCTGGTCGAGCTCGGGCCGGTAGGGGAAGACGGCGATCGTCGCGTCGCCGAACGCGTGGTCCGTCTCGGCGCGGGACAGGTAACCGAGCCGCCACTCCACCTCGAGCCCGTTCGCCGCGGCGCGGTAGGGCTCGAGCGGCTCGAGCGGGTCGCCGGCGACGAGGAGCCGCGCGTCCCCGGCCCGCCGCACGGCCTCGATCGCGTCGCCGAGGCCCTTGTACGGCCGGATCATCCCGAAGGCGAGCACGGTGCGGCCGTCGTCGTTCTGCTCCGGCCGGCTCGGGAAGACGGGGTGGGAGATGACGCGCAGCCGCTCCGGCTCGACTCCCAGACCGGCGAGCCTCTCGCGGCCGCTCTCGCTGTGGACGACGATCCGGTCGAAGCGGGCGTAGATCCGCTGCCAGAGCTCGGTCCGGTGCGCGGTGCGGCGGGGGAGGAGGTCGTGCGCCGTGAAGACCGAGGGCAGGTGCGGCCGGAAGAGGCGTGCGTCGAGCTCGGGCACGGGCAGCCATTGCATGTGCAGGACGTCCGCCTGGATCCGGCGCAGCGAGGCGAGCCCGACCGGGTGCTCCGCGACCTTGAGCGGCAGGCGCAACCGCGAGCGGCCGAAGAGCCGCGAGGAAAGCGGATAGAAGAGCTCGCGGCGCCGGTAGCCGTCCGGCTCGGGGGCGTCGCCGAAGCGGAAGCGGGAGGTGACGAGCTCGACGTCGGCGCCGGCCCGGGCGAGCGCGGCCGCGAGCTCGTGGTCGTACGGCGGCGTGAAGGCCGGCGGATCGGCGAGCAGGACGCGCACGGCTTCGTACGCTACGCGGCGTGGCAATGCTCGTGCGCACGTGGAATCTCTTCCACGGCAAGCCTTCTCCGCCCGGGCGCCGGGCCTTTCTGCGCCAGATGATCGAGCTCGTGACCGCCGACCGCCCGGACGTCGTCTGCCTGCAGGAGCTGCCGGTGTGGGCGCTCCCGCACCTCGAGGGTTGGAGCGGGATGCATGCGTTCACGGCCGTCGCCCGGCGGGCGGTGCTGCCGGTCGGCGCGCGGACCGTCACCGCTCTGCACCACGGGTTGCTGCGGTCGGCGTTCACCGGCGAGGGCGACGCGATCCTCACGCGAGAGCCGGCGCGCGGGCTCGGCACGACGGTCGTCGGCAACCTGAAGTTGCGCCGCATCGCCCACGCGGTAGAGCTCAGCGGCATGACCGTGGTCAACTTCCACATCGACGGCAGGCGCGAGCAGCTCGACCGCGTCCTCGCCCTCGCGCCCGAGCGGTCTATCGTCGCGGGCGACGCGAACCTCGTGGCGCCGGTCGCCGAGGGCTTCTCGCCGCCGCTCGCCGACAGCATCGACCAGATCCTCGTGCGCGGGCTCGACCTCCGCGAAGGGCCGCACGCGTGGCCCGTGGAGCGGCGGGTCCTGGACGGTCGCGTGCTCTCCGACCATGCGCCGGTCGAGGCGGTCGTCGAGTGACTCCCGAGGAAGCCCGGGCGCAGTTCCCCGTCCTCGAGCGCTACGCGTACCTCAACGCCGGCACGAACGGGCCTCTGCCGCGGGCCGCGCTCGGGGCGGTGCGGGCGCGGCTCGAGCGCGATGTCGCCGAGGGCCGGAGCGGCAAGCGGTACATCGACTCGATGCTCGAGCTGCGGGAGCGCATCCGCGGCGGCGTCGCGGCCGTCCTCGGGACGACGGCGGATCTCGTCGCGCTGGCCGACTCCACGACGCGCGGCTGCCAGATCGTCGTCACCGGGCTCGGGGTCGGCCCGGACGACGAGATCGTCACGACGGACGAGGAGCACTTCGGCCTGACCGGTCCGCTGCGCACGAGCGGCGCGCGCGTCCTGCTGGCTGAGGCGCACGAGGAGGCGGTGCTCGCGGCCGTGACGCCGCGCACGCGGCTGATCGCGCTCTCACACGTCCTCTGGACGACGGGACGGAGGCTCGACCTCGCCCGGCTGCGCCGGCCCGACGGGCCCCTGCTTCTCGTCGACGGAGCCCAGTCGGCGGGCGCGATCCCCATCGACCTCGCCGGAGCCGACTTCTTCACCGTGTCGGCACAGAAATGGCTGTGCGCGCCGGAGCCGACCGGCGCGCTCTACGTGCGGGATCCCGAGCGCCTGCGCGTGGTGCTGCCCGGCTTTCTCTCGACCCAGAGCCGCGAGGTCGACGGCTCCTTCGTCCCGAAGGAGGGCGCACGGCGGTTCGACTCCGGCTGGCTGGGCGGACCGACGCTGGCGGGCTACGAGGCCTCGCTCGCTGTCCATCCGGCCTGGCGGTACGAGGCGGGCGCCGCTGCAGCTGCGCGCTGCCGCGAGCTGCTCGAGCCGCTCGTCGAGGTCGTGACGCCGCCCGGACACTCGACGCTCGTCACCTTCCGTCCGCCCGGGGACCCGGCGGAGCTCGTGGCCGCGCTCGCCGAGCGGGACGTCGTCGTGCGGGAGCTGCCGGGACGCAACCTCGTGCGCGTCTCCTGCGGCTGGTGGACGAGCGAGGACGACCTGCGCCGGCTCGCCGACGGCCTACGCGGGTAGCCCGAGCTCAGCGGAGATCGGCTGGAGCGCCTCCACGACCGTGCGGATGTGGTCGTCGAGGTCGACGCCGAGCTCCTCCGCGCCCTTGTACACGTCCTCGCGGTGCACGCCGGACGCGAAGGACGGCTGCTTGAGCTTCTTCTTGACCGACTTCGGCTCGAGGCCCTCGAGCCCGGTCGGGCGCACGAGGGCGCACGCGTGGACGAAGCCGCTCAGCTCGTCGCACGCGAACAGCACCTTCTTGAGCGGCGTGTCGCGCGGCAGCGCCAGGTGCTCGGCATGGGAGAGCACCGTCTCGATGATCTCCTCCGGGTAGCCCTCCTCGCGCAGGATCGGCGCGCCGTCCTGCGGGTGCTTGTCGAGCGTCGGATGCATCTCGTAGTCGAAGTCGTGGAGGAGGGCCGCGACCCGCCACTGCTCCTCGTCCTCGCCGAGCCTGCGCGCGTAGGCGGCCGTCGCCGCCTCGACCGCCAGGGCGTGCCGCAGCAGCGACTCGCTCTTCGTGTAGCGCGTCAGGGTCTCCCAGGCACGTTCGCGGGTCGGCTCCATCCCCGCTGGTCATCCTAGCGTCACGACCGTGCAACAAATGTGCTGCAAATCGGCGTAATCCCTTGCGGGCCGGCGCCGCGCGACGTACACCGGATGGCGCCCAGTCATTCGCGCCCAGTAAGGAGTCGACCATGCGCATCGCCCGTCGTTCGGTCGTCCTGACGACCGCTCTCGTAATCGGTCTGGCCTCCGCCGGTCTCGCCCAGGCGGACGACATCGCCTGGAAAGCCGCGCACGACACGGATCCGCACCTGCCTCTCACCCCGGATCAGCTGAAGATGACGGCCGAGAAACGTGCGGCGGAGAGCTCGTTCGGCTCCGGGTCGGTATCTCCCCTCGCATTCGGCGCCCTGGACTCGACGTGTGGGAGCGCGTGTGACGGAGGCGGCGGTTATCCGAGCTCGGCATCCATCGCCGCCAATCAAGCGCCTCAGGCAACCTCTTACTACTGCGGGCCGGCTTCGGTTCACGAGGCGCTCGGCGCCCTCGGCGTCTCGCTCTCGCAAGCGGCCGCCGCGTCGGCGCTACGGACGACGACCGCCGGCACAGCGTGGTCCGGTGGTGGAACCTCGCCCTCGGGATATCCGGTCCCGGACGTCCTCAACAGGTACCAGAGTCGCAACTACTACGTGCCGCAGCCTGTCGGCTCTGCGACGTCGAGCGCGATCCAAAGATACGAGAACGACCTCGAGATGGACGTCTCGTCGATCAGGGCCCCAGTGGTCGGCGACGCGTGGGAGGTTCCGGGCGGATATCACCTCGTCGGACATCCCGGCAACCAGCAGATCTTCCACTGGTTCGAGATTCGCGGCTACTACGGCTCGGGTGGGACCACGCTGTACGAGGACTCGGTCCACGGTGCCACCTCGATCTCATGGTCTGCGAACGTTCCCGCGTACTCGAATCTGCCGAGCTACCAGATCGTCTCGATCGTCTCCGGACGTGGCTACGTCTGGTAGCGGACCTCGCGGTGGCCGTACCGCTCTCGCGCTGGCGGCCGTCTTCGCGGCTGCCGGCACGATCGCAGTCGGCGCGCTGCCCGCGGCGCGGCATGCGCGGCGCGGCTGGTGTGAGGCGCGCTCGAGCGTGGCCTGGCGACGGGTGCTCTCCCGACACATCGTGGCCCAATCGCGAACCGCCTCGCTCGTTCCTCTGGCGCTGGCGCACGACGGCCGCTCGTTCTTCGCCAGTGCCTACCTGCCGCGGTTCTCGGGAGTGGCGAGGATCGACACGAGGACGGGTCGCCTCACGAGGGTCAAGGCGTTCGCCGACCGAGAGTTCGACCAGGCGTGGGCCGCACTCGACGGCCGCTGGCTCGTCTGGAACGAGTACCACGGCTTCGACGGCTTCAACGACTTCACGACGTGGGCGTGGGACACGCAGGCGCGCAAGCTCACACGGCTCGGTGCTGCGGCGCGGGGGCCGGCCGGTCAGTTCTGGGAGAGTCCCTGGCGCGGCCCCGACATCCGCAACGGGATAGCGACGTGGGTACAGGGCGTCGGGCCGGATCAGCTCGGTGACGTCCATACCTACAACCTCCGCACAGGCCGCGACCTGGTCGTTCGCCACGGCCATCCGGGCGGCGCGTTCCTGCTCGACCACCACATCGTGGTTTGGGCCGAGGCATCGGCTCCGGGGGTCCCGACAACGATGCACGCCGCGTCCGCGCTCACGGGTACGCCCGCACGTGTGCCGCCGGCTCTCCGGACTCTGCGGAACGTCACCGGTCTGCAGACCGACGGGGAGCGGATCGCCTACCCGAACTCGTCGTACAAGTCCCTCTGGTGGTCGGCCTCCCCTGGTGCGCAGCCCTCCGAGGTGGTCGCCACACGGCATCTCCAGCATGTCGACAACTCGGTGCAGGTCAGCGGCCGTTACGTCGCTTTCGGGATCTACCCCGCCGTCTTCGTAGCCGACGCGAGGCTCCGCCGCTACGTCCGGGTCAGCACGCACGGAGGGTCCGCCTTGGTCGACTCCACCAACTTGCTCGTGACGTACGGCCCGACCAAGAAGGCGCGCCATCCGCTGCTGCGGATGTCCTTCGTGCGGTTGCGCGACCTACCGCCGATGCCCGCCTGCTCCTAGGAGGCCTTGGCGAAACAGTGGTTGTGCCGCAGGGCCGCGCTGGACGACGCGACTCCTCGCTTCGCTCGTCGGCCGGCTGTGCCGGCTGCTGCGTCCTCGGTCGCGCCCGTAGCCTGCGGCTACGAACGCTCCCTGCGTCCTTGCCTCGCGACGCCCATCGCACCCCTGCGACGAGCACCGTTCCGCCAAAGACCTCCTAGTCCGAGACCGTCTCGGGCCCCGGCTATCCTGCCCGGACATGTCCGTCGTGACGGTGCCGCAGGCCCTGCTCATCGAGGGCGGAAATCCGCTCAGCGGGCGCATCCGGGCCTCCGGGAACAAGAACGGGGCGCTGCCCATCCTCGCGGCGTGCCTGCTCGCCGACGAGCCCGTCACGCTCTCGAACGTCCCCCGCATCCGGGACGTCGAGACGATGCTGGAGCTCCTGTGCGGCACCGGCGCGAGCGCCGAGTGGACCGGCCCGAACGAGGTTCGCGTCGAGCCGCAAGGGCTGTCGTCGTACGAGGTCGACGGGGTGCTCGCGGAGCGGATCCGGGCGTCCTTCCTGCTTGCCGGCCCGCTGCTCGCGCGGCTCGGCCGGGCGAGCGTGCCGCCGCCGGGCGGTGACGTGATCGGGCGACGCCGGCTCGACCCGCACATCCACGCCCTCGAGCGCCTCGGCGCGCACATCGAGATCGAGAGCCGCTACGAGATGCGGACCGACGGCCTGCGCGGCGCGCACATCTTCCTCGACGAGGCGAGCGTGATGGCCACGGAGAACTCGGTCATGGCTGCGGTGCTCACGCCGGGCGAGACGACCATCGGCAACGCCGCCTGCGAGCCGCACGTGCAGGACCTTTGCCGCTTCCTCGTCTCGCTCGGGGCCGAGATCCACGGGATCGAGTCCAACGTCCTGCGGATCAACGGCGTCGAGCGGCTCCGCGGCGGCGAGTGGGCGATCGGGCCGGAGCACATCGAGGTCGGCAGCTTCATCGGCCTCGCCGCGGTCACGAACAGCGACCTCACGATCGACGGCGTCGAGCCGAAGGACCTGGTCTCGATCCTCGCCGCGTTCAGCCGGCTCGGCGTCGAGGTGGAGCTCGGCGACGACTGGCTCCGCGTGCCGCCCCACCAGGAGCTCGTGATCCAGAACGATCTCGGCGACCAGGTGCCGAAGATCGAGGACGGGCCTTGGCCGGCGTTCCCGGCGGACCTGACGTCGATCGCCGTCGCGGTCGCGACGCAGGCGTGGGGGACGGTCCTCGTCTTCGAGAAGATGTTCGAGAACCGGCTGTTCTTCGTCGACAAGCTGGTCTCGATGGGCGCACGGATCATCGTCTGCGACCCGCACCGGGTCGTCGTCAGCGGGCCGTCCCGTCTCTTCGGGCAGCGGCTCACGAGCCCGGACATCCGCGCCGGGATGGCGATGCTGATCGCCGCGCTGTGCGCGAACGGCCGCTCCTCCATCGGCAACGTCGGGGAGATCGACCGCGGCTACGAGCGCATCGACGACCGTCTCCGTGCCGTCGGCGCCCAGATCGAACGGGTCGACGCGTAGCAGGAAGCCTCGCCGCGTTACCCTCCGAGGATGAGCGAGCAGGCGGCGGCAGGCGTCCGCGTCAACGTGTACGGACGGGGCGAGGCCACCGTCGAGACGGGGCTGCCCGTACTCAACCGGCTGATCGTCCGGCTCGCCGAGACGGCGCGCTTCGACCTCGTGCTCGACATCGAGCCGGGCGACACCGAGGCGGAGGTGGACGCCGCGGCTGCCGCGATCGGCGACGCGCTCGCCGGGCCGCTGCGGGCGGAAGGCGCCCGAGGCTACGGCTCCGGCGCGCTCACCTCGGCGGAGGCACTCGCCTACGTCGTGCTCGAGACGAGCGACGAGCCGCTCTTCGTCACGAACGTCGACCTGACGCAGGCACGCATCGGCGGGCTCGGTACCGACGTCGCGCGGCGCTTCCTCGAGATGCTCGCCGAGCACGCGGGGCTCGTTCTCCACGTCCGCCTCCTCAACGGCACCGACAGCGGTCACGTGCTCGAGGCGATCTTCAAGGGGCTCGGCGCTGCCCTGGCCGAAGCGTGCGAGAGACAGGAGACACGTCCGTGACCGACAAGAGCGTCGTCCGCACCGAGGCCGCGCCGGCGCCGTTCCAGGGCGCGCCGTACTCGCAGGCGATCGCCGCGGGCGGCTTCGTCTTCGTGTCAGGGCAGCTCGGCCTGAAGCCCGGGGACACCGAGATCTCCGGCCGGATCGACGAGCAGACCGAGCAGACGTTCGCGAACCTGAAGGCGATCCTCGAGGAGGCCGGCAGCGGGCTCGACCGCCTCGTGAAGACGACCGTCTTCCTGCAGGACCTCGGCGACTTCCAGGCGATGAACGAGGTCTACGCCAGGCATGTCGGCGAGCAGCCGCCAGCGCGCGCCACGGTTGAGGTGGCGAAGCTACCGTCCGGCGCCCTCGTGGAAATAGAGGCGGTCGCTTCGCTCTAGCTCGCGAGACCTTCGGTCTCGCTCCCTGGGAAACGGAACTGCGCGGGCCGGAAAGCACGGTTTCCGGCCCGCTTCGTGCTGTTTGTTTTGGATGCTCTGTGGGGCGGAGGCGTGTGTCGTGCGCTCGCGCGCGGCGGAGGCCGGCGCGAGCGCGGGTTCGGCCTGCGGCTAAGTCACCGCTACGCGGGTGTCTTAGCCTCCGGCCCTTCGTGCTGCCGTGGCTCGAATGTTTTCGAACCCACTCTGGCGCCCAGGCGGCGGCGTGCTCTCCCGTTGGCGAGTTCCATGAGACCCGGCGGAAACGCGTAGCGTCTTCGCCGGTGAAGGAGATCGAGGAGTACGTGCGCTCGCTCGGGCTCGACGCCTACCTCGTGGGCGGCGCGGTGCGCGACGAGCTGCTCGGGCTGGAGTCGAAGGACGCCGACTTCCTCGTGCCCGGTCTCGACACCGAGGGGCTGCGGGCCGCCCTCGCACCGCACGGGCGCGTGGAGGACCTCGTGGTGGCCGACCGGCTCGTGGGCATCCGGCTCCATTCGCGCGACCGCCGGATCCGCGGGCTGACGCCCGCCGGGATCGAGTTCGCGCCGCCGCGCAAGGAGGTCTCCACAGGGCCCGGCCGGCACGACTTCGAGATCGTGGCCGACCCGACGCTCTCGGTGGAGGACGACATGCGCCGCCGCGACTTCACCGTCAACGCGATTGCACGCCGGCTCGAGACCGGCGAGCTCGTCGATCCGCTCGGCGGCCGCGCCGACCTCGAGGCGCGCCGGCTGCGCACCGTGTCGGCGCAGAGCTTCCGCGAGGACCCGCTGCGGCTCGTGCGCGCTCTCCGCTTCGTCTCGCAGCTCGGTTTCGATCCCGACGAGGAGCTGCTCGTCCAGATGCGTGAGGAGGCGCCGGCGGTGAAGCTCGTCTCCGGGGAGCGCGTCGGCGGCGGGCTCGCGGCGGACGGCATGGGCGAGCTCTCGAAGCTCCTGCTCGGCTCCGAACCCGCCCGGGCGCTGCGGCTCGCCCGCGACACCGGCGTTCTCATCGAGCTCCTGCCGGAGTTCGGCCCGGCGATCGGCTTCGACCAGGAGAGCCGGCACCACGACCTCACCGTGGACGAGCACACGTTCGCGGTCGTCCAGGCCGCGGCCGACGAGGGCTACTCGCTGCCGGTGCGGCTGGCGGCGCTCTTCCACGATCTCGGGAAGCCGCAGGCCGCCTGGCGCGGCTCGGACGGACGCCTCCACTACTACGCGAAGCCGGGAATCTCCGAGCGCGGCCACGACCGGGTGGGCGCGGACCTCGCAGCCGGCGCGCTCTCGCGCCTCCGCTACCCGAACGCGCTGCGCCGCCGGGTGGTGAGGATCGTCCGCCGCCACATGTTCCAGCCCGGCAAGGGCGACGAGCGGCGGGCACGGCGCTTCCTCCGGCGCAACGGCGACGAGCTCGCGTTCGACCTGATCGACCACAAGCACGCCGACCTGCTCGGCAAGCGCGGCACCGAGGGCGAGCCGCCGCCGCTCGACGAGATCGAGAGGCTCCTGCGGTTCCGCGAGGTGGTGAGGCGGGAGCTGTCGAGCCCCCACCGCCTGCGCGACCTCGCGGTGGACGGGAACGACCTGATCGCGCTCGGCTTCCGGGCGGGGCCGCAGCTCGGCCGCGCCCTCGACGAGCTGCTCGACGCCGTCGTCGACGAGCCCGCGCTGAACAGCCGCGACCGGCTGCTGGCCCGGGCGAAGGAGCTCCGCTGATCCCCTGGCAGCTCGACGGCTACGAAGTCGTCTTCACGACCCGTCTCGGCGGCGTGAGCGAGGGCCCGTACGCGTCGCTCAACCTCGGGCGCAAGAGCGGGGACGAGGTCGAGCGCGTGGACGAGAACCGGCGCATCGCATGCGAGGCGATCGGCGCCGACGTCGCCCGGCTCGCGCTCAACTTCCAGGTGCACTCGGCCCGCGTGCGCGAGGCGGAGCCGGCGACGCGCGGCGAGCGCGCGGACGGTCTCTGGACCGACGAGGCCGGGCTCCCGATCCTCGCAATGTCGGCCGACTGCCTGCCGATCGCGATCGCCCGCACGGAGGGAAGCCGGCCGGCCGTCGCCGTCCTCCACGCGGGCTGGCGCGGCCTGCTCGAGGGCATCGTCGCCTCCGGGGTCGAGGCCCTCGGCCGAGGAGGCCTCGCGGCGGCGATCGGCCCCGGGATCGGCTCCTGCTGCTATGAGGTGGGGAAGGAGGTGGCGGCCCCCTTCCGCGAGCGCTTCGGCGACGACGTCGTGCGGGAGAGCCGGCTCGACCTCTGGACGAGCGCCGAGCGCGCGCTCCGCGCCGCGGGCGTGGAGCGGGTGGACCGCTTCGACCGCTGCACGGCCTGCGAGCCCGAGACGTTCTTCTCGCACCGGCGCGACCGCGGACGGACCGGGCGGCAGGGGGTGATCGCCTGTGTCACCGGCTGAGATCCGCGAGCGCTACGAGCGCATCCGCGAGGAAGTCGGCCCGGAGGTGACCGTCGTCGCAGCGACGAAGTACGTCTCGGTCGAGGACCTGGCGGCGCTCGCCGAGGCCGGCGTCGAGGTCGTCGGCGAGAACCGGGCGCAGGATCTCCGCGCGAAGCACGACGTCTACGGCGACGCCTTCCGCTGGCACTTCATCGGCCATCTGCAGAGTCGCAAGGCGCCGCTCGTCAGCGAGCTGTGCGAGCTCTGTCACTCGCTGGCCTCGGAGTCCGCGGCGCGGAAGCTCGCGATCCCCGCGCTCGTCGAGGTCAACCTCTCCGGCGAGCCGACGAAGTCGGGCTTGGCGCCCGAGGAGCTGCCCGCGCTGCTCGAGATCTACCCGGACGTGCGGGGCCTGATGACGATGCCGCCCGCGACCGGGGATCCGGAGGACTCGCGGCCGTACTTCCGCCGCCTGCGCGAGCTGGCCGGGCAGCACGGGCTGCGCGAGCTCTCCATGGGGACGAGCCAGGACTACCGGGTCGGCGCGGAGGAGGGAGCGACCCTCATCCGGGTGGGCGCGGTCCTGTGGCAGCGCTAACATCGGCGGCGCCATGGCGCTCTCCGACGTGTGGGCTCGCACCCTCGTCTACTTCGGCATCGCCGAGGAGGACGATTGGGACGACGAGGGCTATCTCACCGAGGACGAGCTCGCCGACCCGTACGAGCAGCAGAACGTTCGCCGGCTGCCCGCCCGGCGGTCGCGGCGCGGCTACGACGACGACTGGACCGATCCGGAGCCGGAAGCGGAACAGCAGCGGACGAGCATCCTGCGGCCGCAGGCGTCGTCGCGCCGGGTGCGGAACCTCGAGCCCGTCCGCGGCCCCGGCGCATCCCGGGTCCACCTCGTCCTGCCGCGCAGCTTCAACGACGCCCAGCAGGTCGCCGACCGGTTCAAGGCCGGAGTCCCCGTGATCCTCAACCTCCAGTCGGCGGACTCAGAACTGTCGAAGCGGCTGATCGACTTCGCAAGCGGCCTCACCTACGCGCTCGACGGCGGGATGCAGCGGATCGCCGACAAGGTCTTCCTCCTCACGCCGAGCGACGTCGAGCTCTCGGCGGAGGACCGCGCCCGGATGCTCGAGCGGGGCTTCTTCAACCAGGCCTAGCCTCCGCACCAGGAAACGCCGCGCCGAGCGCGAAGCACGGGCGAATGGGCGCTGCGGCCAGTTTCAGCTTGCTTGCCGACGCGATCACGAGCGTCGAGACGTTCGTCAACGTCTTCCTCCTCCTCTACGGGCTCGTGATCCTCGTGTACATCCTCACGAGCTGGCTGCGCCTGCCGTACTCGGTGACCCTCAACCGGATCCAGCGCTTCCTCTACGACGTGTGCGAGCCGTACTTGCGCCTGTTCCGCCGGCTGCTGCCGTCGACCGGGGCGCTCGACCTATCGCCGATCCTGGCCTTCCTCGCGCTCGGCGTGGTCGACCGCCTGGTCGTCTGGATCCTCGAACACTTCCACTAAAGGAGAGACCGATGGCACTCACACCAGTCGAGATCAGACACCTGACGCCGCCGCGCACGACCTTCCGCGGCTACAAGGCGGCGGCAACCGAGCGGCTGCTCGAGGAGATCGCGGCGAGCTTCGAGGACGTCTGGCGCGAGCGCGCGGACCTGGCGGACAAGGTCGAGCAGCTCGAAGCCGACCTCGTCCGCTTCCGCGAGCTCGAGAGCCTCCTGCGCACGACGCTCGTCTCCGCCGAGCAGGCCTCCGCCCAGGTGCGCGACCAGGCCCACCGCGAGGCCGAGCTGATCCTGGTCGAGGCACACGCCGAGGCCCGGGCGGTCCAGCGTCGCGCGATCGCCGAGAACGAGCGGCTCGGCAGGGAGTCGCGCCGCCTGCGCGCGCAGCTGATCGACGCGCTCACCGCGCTCGACGAGGTCGAGGCGGGAGGCGCGGAGGAGCGGGACGAGGGCGACGAGCCCGAGCGCAGCTGGTACGGCTATCCGAGCGGGACGGCCCTGCGGGACACGAACGCCGCCTGAGCGAGGTCCGAGCGCTAGGCCGACGTAAACTGAGTGCATGACTGCGGAGACGACGCGACTGCGGGTGCGCGTGAGCCCGGGCGCGGGGCGGACCGCCGTCGTGGGGCGACACGGCGACGCGTGGAAGGTGCGCGTCACTGAGGCGCCCGAGCGGGGACGAGCGAACGAGGCTGTCCTCCGGCTCCTCGCCGACACTCTCACGCTGCCCCGTACCGCGCTGACGCTCGTTTCGGGCCACGGCGGCCGGGAGAAGATCGTGGAGCTGGCGGGGGTCGGGCCGGCGCTGGTCGAGCGGCGTCTGGCGTCGGCGGTTGCAGGCGACGCACGAGGGAGGAAGGAGAGGCGGTGACGAGCATCGACACCGAGCGGTTCCGCGCAACGCTCCTCGAGGAGCGCAAGCGGGTGGAGCATGCCCTCGCGTCGCTCCGCGACCAGCATCCCGGCTCGCTCGACGAGGAGGTCGAGGAGATCGCCGCCGCGAGCGACAACCACCTCGCCGAGACCGCGACGGCGACCCTCGGGCGCGAGATCGACTTCACGCTGGGCGAGAACTCCGGCCAGGTGCTCGCGGACATCGACTCCGCGCTCAAGCGCATCGACGACGGCACGTACGGCACCTGCGTCGGCTGCGGCCAGGAGATCCCGCTGCAGCGGCTGGAGGCGAATCCGGCCGCATCCCTCTGCATCGACTGCAAGCGCAGAACCGAGGGAGGATGAACGAGCCCGCGCGGCAGCTCGAGGTGCGGGTCGGCTCGGCGACGGACGCGTTGACGCCGCTCTCCCGTGCGACCGGCTCGTTCGCCGCGACGCCGGTGCAGTGGCTGTCGCTCGCCGGCATCGCGATCGCGGCCGTCGTCGCCGACCAGGTCACGAAGCACGCCGTCGCCGGCCACCTGCGCCTCGGGGAGGGAGTCCACGTCCTCGGGCCGTTCTCGATCAGGCACGTCCAGAACTCCGGCATCGCCTTCGGCCTGTTCGCGAACGCGACGGCCGCTGTGATCGCTCTCACCGCGGTCGCGATCGCCTGGATGCTCGCCTACTTCGCGCGTTCCGGCGCGCGCCATCCCGTGCTGCCGGTCGCGCTCGGGCTCGTCATCGGCGGCAGCGTCTCCAACCTCGCCGACCGCGTGCGTCTCGGCTTCGTCACCGACTTCCTCGACCTCCGCTACTGGCCCGCGTTCAACCTCGCGGACAGCTTCATCGTGATCGGGGTCGGGATCCTGCTCGCGGCGCTCCTGCTGGCGGAGCGCGAGCCGAAGAAACGCTGAAGCGCCTCGTCGTCCCGCCCGAAGCCGCGGGAGTGCGGCTCGACCGCCATCTCGCCGCGGTAGCGGAGGTGGGCTCGCGGGCAGCGGCCGAGCGCCTGCTCGAGACCCGCGCGGTGCTCGTGGACGGGCAGGCGCGCGGCAAGAGCCACAAGCTCGCCGGCGGGGAGGAGATCGAGATCGAGCTGCCCGAGCCCGCTGCCCCGGCGCCGGCCGCTCCGCTTCCCGAGCTCACGATCGTCCACGCCGACGAGCATCTCTTCGTGGTGGACAAGCCGGCGGGCATCGTCGTCCACCGGGCGCCCGGGCACTCCGGCGGGACGCTCGCCGACGCTCTCGCCGCCGCCGGCGCCGCGGGCGGGGAGGAGGAGCGGCGCGGCATCGTCCACCGCCTCGACCGGGACACGTCGGGGCTCCTCGTCGTCGCGCGCACGCAGCAGGCGTACGATCGGCTGCAGCGCCTCGTGCGGCGGCGGACGCTGACCCGGGAGTACCTCGCGCTCGTCGCCGGGAAACCACGGTCGCGGCGAGGAACGATCGACGCGCCGATCGGCCGCGACCGGCACGACCGCATCCGCCACTCGCTCGACACCGATACGCCCCGTGCGGCCGTGACCCATTTCGAGCTGGAGGAGCTCCTGCCCCGCCATGCGCTCCTGCGCGTCCGGCTCGAGACGGGGCGGACGCACCAGATCCGCGTCCACCTCGGCGCGATCGAGCTACCCGTCGCCGGCGACCCGGCCTACGGAGTCGCAGGAGACCTCGGACTCGAGCGGCAGTTTCTCCACGCCGCGCGTCTCGCGTTCTCGCACCCGGTCACGGCGGAGCCGATCGACGTCTCGTCGCCGCTCCCGCCCGAGCTCGCCGCCGCGCTGGCCGCGGCGCGAGCCAGCTAACCTACCCCGGTCTTAAGTCCCTACTCCCCGGCGGCCCGGCCGCGGCGCGTGTGCCTCTCCTCGCGGGAGGTGCGCCACGACTTCCGCCGGCGCTCTACGACAAACGAATCCGGAAGGAGCATTTCGATGGCAGTTTCCACAGGAGCTGGCGCAGTCTCCATGCGCGACCTGCTCGAGGCCGGAGTCCACTTCGGCCACCAGACGCGGCGCTGGAACCCGAAGATGCGCCGCTTCATCTTCGCCGAGCGCGGCGGCATCTACATCATCGACCTCACGCAGACGGCCGAGCGCCTCGACGAGGCGCAGCAGTTCCTGCGCAACGTCGCCGAGCGCGGCGGCACCGTCCTGTTCGTCGGCACAAAGAAGCAGGCACAGGACGCGGTCGAGGAGGAGGCGAAGCGCATCGACATGCCGTACGTCAACCACCGCTGGCTCGGCGGCCTGCTCACCAACTGGCGCACCATGGCCGACCGCATCGACCGCTTGCACGAGATGCGGCGCCTGCGGGACGAAGGGCAGATGGAGCTGCTGCCGGCGAAGGAGCGCATCTCGATGGCGGGCGAGCTCGAGAAGCTCGAGGCGAACCTCGGCGGCGTCGCCGACATGCGCCGCCAGCCCGACGCGGTCGTGATCCTCGACCTGAAGAAGGAGGCGCTGGCGGTGCGCGAGGCGCGCCGGCTCGGCGTCCCGGTGGTCGCGCTCGTGGACACGAACTGCGACCCCGACGAGGCCGACTACGTCATCCCCGGCAACGACGACGCGATCCGGTCCTGCAACCTCATCGTGCACGCCCTCGCCGAGGCGATCAACGCCGGCAAGCAGAAGGTGTCCTCGCGCGAGTTCGAGCAGCAGGCCGCGGCCGAGGCCGAGACGCCGGAAGCCGTGGCGGAGGAAAGCGTCCCCGAGGGCGACGTCGAGCAGGTCGCGGCCGGAGAAGCCATCCAGCCGGTGACCGAGGGCGAGTCCGTCCCGGTGCCGACCGGCGTGGACCCGGCGAAGGAAGGCGCGGAGGTCACGAAGGCCTCCGAGGCCGCCCTCGGCGACCCGACGCGTGGCGGCGAGGGAGGGGAGGCGTGATGGCGGCGGAGATCTCCGCCCAGCTCGTCCGCGAGCTCCGCGAGCAAACCGGCGCAGGGATGATGGACTGCAAGCGCGCGCTCCAGGACACGAACGGCGACATCGAGGCCGCGGTGGTCCTCCTGCGCGAGAAGGGCATGGCCCAGGCGGCGAAGCGCGCCGACCGCGCGACGACGGAGGGCCTGGTCGGCTATCGGCTGGCGGACGACCGCTCCCGCGGGACGATGGTCGCGGTCGGCTGCGAGACGGAGCCCGTCTCGAAGAACGAGGACTTCCAGGCGTTCGCGCAGAAGGCGCTCGACCTCGTCGAGGCGGACGGAATCGACGCGGCCTCGCGGCTCGAAGAGGAGCGCGTGGAGCTCTCGGGCAGGCTCGGCGAGAACATCGCGATCGCCGGCGCGGCCCGCTTCGAGGCCGTCGACGGCAGCCGCATCGCCGCGTACGTCCATCCGCCGGCGAACAAGCTCGGCGTCCTCGTGCAGCTGCGCGGCGGAGACGAAGAGCTCGCGCGCAATCTCGCAATGCACATCTCGTGGTCGGATCCCCGCTGGGTCGCCCGCGAGGACGTTCCGGAGGACCTGCTCGCCGCCGAGCGAGAGATCTACCTCAACTCCGACGAGGTTCAGTCGAAGCCCGAGCAGGCGCGTGAGAAGATCGTCACGGGCATGCTCGACAAGCGCTTCTTCGCCGAGCGCGGCGGTGTCCTCGCCGACCAGCCGTGGATCCACGACGGCTCGCAGCCCGTGGGCAAGGTTCTCGCCGACGCCGGCGCCGAGGTGCTCGAGTTCGAGCGCTTCTCCCTCGCCGGATGACGGCCCAGCCGGAGACCGAGACAGGCAGGCGGGCGCACCCGCCCGCCTTCCGCCGCGTCCTCCTCAAGCTGTCGGGCGAGGCGCTCATGGGCGAGCGCGAGTACGGCATCGACCCGGACGTGACCCGCGCGCTCGCGCGCGAGGTGGCGGGCATCCGCGGCGAGGGCGTCGACGTGGCCGTCGTCGTCGGCGGCGGGAACTTCTACCGCGGTCTCGCGGCGGCGGCGGAGAGCGGGATGGATCGCGCGACCGCCGACTATGCCGGCATGCTCGCCACGCTCCTCAACGCGCTCGCGCTGCAGGACGCGCTCGAGCGGGAGGGAGCCGACACGCGCGTCATGTCGGCCCTCGAGGTGTCGGAGGTGGCGGAGCCGTACATCCGGCGCCGCGCCATGCGCCACCTCGAGAAGGGGCGCGTCGTGATCTTCGCGGCCGGCACCGGCAACCCGTTCTTCACGACCGACACGGCCGCCGCGCTGCGCGCGCTCGAGATCGGCGCCGACGCGATCCTGATGGCGAAGCACGGCGTCAGGGGCGTCTACGACGGCGACCCGCGGCGCGTCTCCGACGCCGAGTTCCTGCCGCGGCTGACGCACCTGCAGGCGATCGAGCGCGGCCTCAAGGTGATGGACACGACGGCCCTCTCGCTCTGCATGGACAACCGCGTCACGATCCACGTCTTCGAGCTCGCCGAGGGCAACGTCGCACGCGTCGTCGCCGGCGAGGACGTCGGAACGATCATCGAGACACCGCAAAAGGAGAGCTGAATGGCGACCGCAGAAGAGATGATCAACGGCGCCCGCGACAGAATGGCCAAGTCGGTCGAGCACGCGCGGGCGGGGTTCTCGACAGTCCGCACCGGCCGCGCGTCGGCGTCGCTCCTCGACCGGATCGAGGTCGACTACTACGGCACGCCGACTCCGCTGCGCCAGCTCTCGACGATCAACGTGCCCGACCCGCGCATGCTCACCGTGCAGCCGTTCGACCCGAGCTCGATCAAGGCGATCGAGAAGGCGATCCAGGAGTCGGACCTCGGCCTCACGCCGTCCAACGACGGCAAGCTCATCCGCCTGCCGATCCCGCAGTTGACCGAGGAACGGCGGAAGGAGCTCGTGAAGGTCGTCCGGAACATGGCCGAGGAGCACCGGGTCGCCGTGCGCGAGATCCGGCGGGACGCGATGCGCCACCTGAAGGAGCTCGTGGACAAGGGCGAGGTCGGCGCCGACGACGAGCACCGGGCCGAGAACCGCGTCCAGGAGCTGACCGACGAGCACACGAAGCAGATCGACGAGCTCCTCAAGCACAAGGAGGCAGAGGTGATGGAGGTCTAGGTGGCCTCCCTCCCGGGCACCGACGTCACCCCCGAAGAGCACCTGCCCGAGGTCGCGCACGCGGTCGCGATCATCATGGACGGGAACGGGCGCTGGGCGGCCGAGCGCGGGGTCTCGGTCGCCGACGGGCATCGGGCGGGCTCTCGGGCGCTGCGGCCGGTCGTCGAGACGGCGATCGACCTCGGCATCGAGTCGCTCGCGGTCTACGCCTTCTCGACCGAGAACTGGAGCCGCTCGCCCGACGAGGTCGCGGCCCTGATGGACACCTTCGGCGAGACGATCGACCGCGAGCTCGAGGACCTCGCCGCGCAGGGAGTCCGCTGCCGGTTTCTCGGCCGGCGCGACCGCGCTCCCGAGTGGCTGCGCACGAAGATGGCGGAGCTCGAGGAGGCGACGGGGGAGAAGTCCAAGCTGCAGCTCTGGATCGCCTTCGACTACGGCGGCCGCGCCGAGCTGGTCGACGCCGCGCGGCGGCTGGTCGAGAGCGGGAGCGACCCGGAAGACGTCGACGAAGCGGCTCTCGCGGCCTGCCTCTACGAGCCCGAGATGCCCGATCCCGACCTCGTGATCCGCACCTCCGGCGAGCGCCGGATCTCGAATTTCCTGCTCTGGCAGTCCGCCTACGCCGAGTTCGTCTTCACCGACACGCTCTGGCCCGACTTCGGGCCGGAGGAGCTGCGGGGCGCGATCGAGGAGTACGCGCGCCGCCGCCGTAGATTCGGCGGCCGATGACCAACTTCGCCTCGCGCCTGCTGGTCGCGGCGGTCGGCCTGCCGCTCGTGCTCGGCATGCTCTGGCTCGGGGGCTGGTGGCTGTTCGTGCTCGTCGCCCTCGCCGCGTTCGTCGCCGTGCACGAGTTCGTCACGACGGCCCGTCCGCTGCGTCCGCTGGCGCCCGCCGTGTACGGAGGCGTGCTGCTCGCGCTCTTCGGCGCGCAGACGGGCGGCGTGGTCTGGCTGCTCGGCGGCTTCGTCGCGACCTTCGCCTTCGCCTTCGTCCTGCACGCGCTCTCGAGCACGCGGGCGCCGACGACCGCCGCGGTCGGCTCGACGATCCTCGGCTCGGCCTGGATCGGGCTCGGCCTCGGCTTCATCCTGCTCCTGCGCGAGATGCACGTGGAAGGCCGGCTGATCGCGTTCACCGTCGTCCTGACCGTGTTCGCGGCCGACACGGTCGCGTACCTGGCGGGCCGCTTCGCGGGACGGCACCGGCTCGCGCCGCGCCTCTCGCCGAAGAAGACGTGGGAGGGGCTCCTCGCGGGCGCCGCTGCGGGCGTCTTCGTCTCGTTCATCGCGCTCTACGACACGCACGACCACTACCTGACGGTGTGGGAGGCGGTCGTGCTCGGCTTCGTCGTCGTCACCGCGGCGGTCATCGGCGACCTGTTCGAGTCGGCGCTGAAGCGCGACCTCGAGGTGAAGGACACCGGCAGCCTGCTCGGCGGGCACGGCGGAGTGCTCGACCGGGTCGACGCGCTCCTGTTCGCGGCGCCGGCGGCGTACTTCCTGGTTGTCTCGTTCGGCTACCACTGACCCCCTACACTGGCCCGGTGAAGCGCGTCGCACTGCTCGGCGCAACGGGGTCGATCGGCCGCCAGGCGATCGAGATCGTCGAGGCGCATCCCGAGCTCGAGCTCTGTGCCGCAGCCTCGGGGTCGACGCCGCTCGACGACGTCGACGCGCCGCTGAAGGCGGTCGGCGGCGATCTCACAGAGCTGCTCGAGCGCGCCGAGCCCGACGTCGTGCTCAACGCCGTCGTCGGGTTCGCGGGAGTACACGCGACGTTGTGGGCGCTCGAGCGAGGCGTCGACCTCGCGCTCGCGAACAAGGAGAGCCTCGTCGCCGCCGGCGAGCTCGCGCTCGCCGCGCGCGAGCGGGGAGGCGGCCGGATCCTGCCCGTCGACAGCGAGCACTCGGCGCTCTTCCAGTGCCTGGAAGGGCGCGCCCCCGAGCAGATCGACACGCTCGTGCTCACGGGCTCCGGCGGTCCTTTCCGCGGTCGCAGCCGCGCCGAGCTCGAGGACGTGACGCCGGAGCAGGCGCTCGCACATCCGACCTGGCGCATGGGGCCGAAGATCACTGTGGACTCCGCAACGCTCGCGAACAAGGGGCTCGAGGTGATCGAGGCGCACTTTCTGTTCGGCCTGCCCTACGACCGCATAGAGGTCGCGATCCAGCCCACGTCGATCGTGCACTCGCTCGTTCGCTTCCGCGACGGTGCGGCGCTTGCGCATCTTGGGTACCCCGACATGCGCGTGCCGATCTCGTATGCGCTCACCTACCCCGAGCGGGCGGCGACACCGCTGCCGCCGCTCGACCTCGCGACGCTCACCCTCGAGTTCTCGCCGCCCGACACGGAGACGTTCCCTCTGCTGCCGCTCGCCCGCGCCGCCGGTGAGGAGGGCGGAAGCGCGCCGTGCGTCTACAACGCCGCGAACGAGGTCGCCGTCGCCGCGTTCCTCGCCGGCCGCCTGCCCTTCCTCGGCATCCCGGAGGTCGTGGGGGAGACCCTGGCGGCGGCCGAGCGCCATCCCGTGCGTGACGTCGACGACCTCGTGGACGCCGACCGCGCAGCCCGGGCGCTCGCAGAGGGAGCGCTGGCGACGGCATGACGTGGCTCGTCGTGATCGGAGGGCTCGTCCTGCTCGTCTTCTTCCACGAGCTCGGCCACTTTCTGATGGCGCTGGCAGTGAAGATGCGCCCGCGGAGCTTCTACATCGGGTTCCCGCCTGCGCTCGTGAAGGTCCGCCGCAAGGGCATCGAGTACGGGATCGGGATGATCCCGCTCGGCGGCCTGGTGCGGATCCCCGGCATGCACCGTCCGGCCGCCCGCGACCTGAAGGCGTTCATGGAGCCGGCCGTGCGCGAGGAACCGAGCCTCGCGGCGCCGGTCGGGGCCGCTCGACGAGCGCTCGAGACCGAGGACTACCAGGCGGCGCGGGACGCCTACCCCGAGCTCGCACGCGAGGTTGCGGCCGCCGCGATCTCGCCGGGCGCGAACCGGTCCGCGCAGCGGGCGCTGAGGGACCTCGAGGAGGGCACGGCGCCCGACGCGTACTGGCGCGCCCCGACCTCCAAGCGGGTAGCCGTCGTGGCTGCGGGGCCGCTCGCGAACATCCTGATCGCGTTCGTGCTCCTCTTCGTCGTCTTCGCCGTGCACGGAGGCCCGTCGTCGCACCCGACCAACGAGGTCGGCGCCGTTGTCGTCGGCAGTCCTGCCGCCGCCGCCCGCCTGCAGGTCGGAGATCGCATCGTCGCCGTGGACGGCGTGCCGGCCCGGACCTTCGCCGGGATCTCCCGTCACATCCGGCAGAGCCGCGGCCGTCCGATCACCCTCACCGTCGAGCGGGACGGGCGCCACCTGACCGTAGGCCCTCGGCCGACGACCTTCCAACAGGGCCACTGGATATTCGGCTTCGAGCCGACGGCCGGGATCGTCGAGTACACGCCCGGCCAGGCCGCGGACGTCGCCGCGTCCGACCTGTGGCGCGTGGTGACCGGCACCGGCGCGGGAATCGCCTCCCTCTTCTCGAGCCACGGGCGCAGCAATCTCTCGGGCCCGGTCGGCGTGGTCCGCGTCTCGCACTCCGAGCTGCAGGCCGGTTTCACGTGGTACCTCGAGATCCTCGCCTACGTGAGCATGTCGCTCGCCCTGCTCAACCTGCTGCCGCTGCTGCCCCTCGACGGCGGTCACATCCTCTTCTCGCTCATCGAGGGCATCCGGCGCCGCGCGCTCGCGCGCGAGGTCTACGAGCGCGCATCCGTGATCGGGATCGCCCTGATCGTGCTCGTCTACGTGATCGCCTTCTCGAACGACCTCTCGGGCCCAACCCACTGAGGCGCCTCAGCGTCCCCTGAGGGGCGCGATTGAGCCGGAATCCACCGGGCTAGACTGGTCGCGGATGGCCAGTAAACGGCAGATCTCCGTCGGCGGCGTGGCGATCGGCGGCGGCGCTCCCGTCGTCGTGCAGTCGATGACGACGACGAAGACGCACGACGTCGAGGCGACGACCGCGCAGATCGCGGCACTCGCGAGCGCCGGCTGCGAGATCGTCCGCGTCGCGGTCCCGAAGACGGAGGACGCGGAGGCGCTGTCGAAGATCGTCCGCTTCTCTCCGGTTCCGGTCATCGCCGACATCCACTTCAACGCGAGCCTCGCCCTGAAGGCCATCGACCAGGGCGTCGCGGCCGTGCGCATCAACCCCGGCAACATCGGCGGCTCGGACAAGGTCGCCGAGGTCGTGCGCGCCGCCAAGGCGAAAGGAACCCCGATGCGGATCGGGGCGAACTCCGGATCGCTGCCGAAGCATCTCGAGGAGCTGGCGCAGCGAGACCAGGCGGAGGCGCTCGTGGAGGCGGCGCTCGAGGAGGTGCGCCTGCTCGAGAGCCTCGACTTCTACGACTTCAAGATCTCCGTCAAGTCGAGTCACGTCCCGACGATGATCCGCGCCTACCGGATGCTCTCCGAGAAGGTCGGCTATCCGCTCCACCTCGGCGTCACGGAGGCCGGGACGGTCTTCGCCGGCTCGATCAAGAGCGCGGTCGGCATCGGCACGCTCCTGGCCGAGGGGATCGGCGACACGATCCGCGTCTCGCTCTCCTCCGACCCGGTCGAGGAGCCGAAGACGGCCTACGAGATCCTCAAGGCGCTCGGGCTGCGCGAGCGTGGGCCGGTGATGATCGCCTGCCCGAGCTGCGGCCGCGACAACGTCGGCGTGCACACGCTCGCCGAGGAGGTCGAGCAGCGGCTGCAGAGCTACCCGCAGCACTTCGAGGTCGCGGTACTCGGCTGTGCGGTCAACGGCCCGGGCGAGTCCGGCGACGCGGACTTCGGCATCGCCGGCGGTCGCGACGTCGGCTTCATCTACGCCCACGGCCGCGTCCTGAAGAAGGTCGGCTCCGACATCCTGATCGACGAGCTGTTCCTCGAGATCGACAAGTGGATCGCCGACGGCATGCACCGTCCGAAGCGCCTCAAGATGGCCAAGCCCGCCGCGCTCGCGATGGCCGAGGCCTCCCTGATCCCGCTCGAATAGCCTAGGGCGACAACGCTGATGATCGCCCGAGCCTCACAGCTCTTCCTGCCGACCCTGCGCGAGCCGCCCGCGGACGCCGAGGCGGCTTCGCACCAGCTGCTCGTGCGCGGGGGCTTCATCCGCCAGATCGGCGCCGGCCTTTGGGCCATGTTGCCGCTCGGCTGGCGGGTGCACATGCGGATCGAGCGGATCATCCGCGAGGAGCTCGATGCGATCGGCGGCCAGGAGATGCGCTGCCCGACGCTCACGCCCGCCGAGCTCTGGGAGACGACCGGCCGGATCGACGTCCCGATCCTCTTCCACCTCAGCGACAGCGGAGGCCGGGCGTTCGTGCTCTCGTGGACGCACGAGGAGTCGATGACGTTCCTCGCCCGCGAGATCCAGTCATACAAGCAGCTGCCGCAGGTCTGGTACCACTTCTCGACGAAGGACCGCGACGAGCCGCGTCCCCGCGGCGGCCTCCTGCGGCTTCGCGAGTTCGTGATGAAGGACTCGTACACGTTCGATGCCGACGTCGCGGGGCTCGACGCCGCCTTCGACCGCCACGAGAAGGCCTACACGCGGATCTTCGAGCGCTGCGGCCTCGAGGCCTACCTCGTGGAGGCGGAATCCGGGGTCATGGGCGGCAAGAGCTCGCTCGGCTTCCTCGCGCCGACCGGCTCGGGCGAGAACGAGCTGATGCGCTGCGAGAACGGCGACTACTTCGCGGACATCGAGGCGGCGCGCGGCACGCCGCGGCCCGCGGAGCTGCCGGAGCCACTCGACGCGCCCGAGCGCGTGGAGACGCCCGGCGTCGGGACGATCGAGGAGCTTGCCCGGTTCCTCGGTCTCGCGGAGTCCGCGACCTCGAAGGCGCTCCCGGTGATCACCGGCGACCGGCTCGTGCTCGCGCTCGTTCGCGGTGACGACCGGCTCAGCCCCGAGAAGCTCGAGACGCTCTTCGAGGCCGCCTTCCGGCCCGCGAGCGAGGAAGAGATCCGGGCGGCGTTCGGCGCCGGAGGCGGCTCTCTCGGCCCGGTGGGGGTCGAGGTGGAGGTGATCGCCGACGAGGCCCTCCGCGAGGGCCAGTACGTCGCGGGCGCGAACGAGGACGGCTGGCACCTCCGCGGCGTCCAGGCGGGCCGCGACTACGAGGCGACCTTCGCGGACATCCGGCAAGCGGTCGCGGGCGACGCATGTCCGGAATGCGGCGGGACGCTCGAGGTCCAGACCGCGATCGAGGTCGGCCACATCTTCAAGCTCGGCACGTTCCACTCGACCGCGTTCGGCGCGACGTTTCTGGACGAAGACGGGAGGGAGAAGCCGCTCGTCATGGGCAGCTACGGAATCGGCCTCGCGCGGACGATGGCGGCGATCGTCGAGCAGTCCCATGACGAGAACGGCATCGTCTGGCCCGGCGCGGTCGCGCCGTACGACGCTCACGTCGTCGCGCTGGCGGGTGCGGAGGAGATCGCCGACCGGGCCGCCGAGGCGCTCTCGGCCGCCGGTCTCGACGTCCTCCTCGACGACCGCGACCAACGGCCCGGGGAGAAGTTCGCCGACGCAGACCTGATCGGCTGCCCCATCCGGGTCACCGCAGGCAAGAAGAGCCTCGAGGACGGCAAGGTCGACGTGCGGAATCGCGCCGGCGGCGAGGATCTGCGATTGAATGTTGCCGAGCTCGGCAAGGAGATCTAGGTTGGCAAAGCGGAGGCGTTTCAGCGAGGACGGCTTCGGCGAGACCGTGCAGCGCCTGATGGACGAGCAGGGCGTGACGTACCGGCAGCTCGCCTCCCGCACCGGACTCTCGGCGGGCTACCTCAACCATCTCGTGCACGGGAACCGCCCGGTGCCCTCGAACGACGTCGTCGGCACGCTCGCCGGCGCGCTCGACGTGGAGCCGGAGCATTTCCGCGAGTACCGCCTGCGGATGATCACGGAGCGGCTGGAGGCGATGCCTGCCCTGATCGACCGCCTCTACCGCCAGCTGAACCGCCGCAGCTAGAGCACCGAGCGGCCGCTCCCGACGACCCGCGGACACCTCCCAGCCGGACCTGGCCCGGTGCCAGGCACGCGCACATGTCCCAAGCCGACATGCGAGCGGCGCAGGCCGCTCTCGGCCTCGCGCGACGGCGGTTCGGCCATGTCTCGGTGCCTGACACCAGGACATGGCCGGTGCAGCGAGTGCGCGGGCAAACCCGGGGCTAGTGGAGGCTGTAGCGGAGGAACAGGTGCGAGCCGTGCGTTCGCACCGAGCGGAGCCGGCCGGCGACCCGCGCCTCCGGCAGCAGCTCGACACCCTCGACGAGGCCGAGCCGGGCCGCAGCCCCTCGGCCGGCGAGCAGCGGCGACACGGTGAGGAAGAGCTCGTCCACGAGAAAGGAGGCGAGCAGCGAGCCGAACAGCGACGGCCCGGCCTCGGACAGGATCACGGAGCAGCCGCGCGTGCGCAGCACCGCGAAGGCGGTGGCGAGGTCGACGGTGTCGCCGGCGTTGACCGCGACGACCTCGCTCGCCTCGGGCACCGACGCCCGCAGGGCCGGGGCCGCTGCCTCGGTCGTGAGCACGAGCGCCCCGGACTCGAGCACCGGGTGGGCGGGATCGAGCGAGGCCCCCGTGGTGACGACGGCGACGAGCGGCTGCTCGGGACGCCCACGCGCGGCCCGCAGCTCGAGTAGCGCCCCGGCCGCCGGCGGATAGGCACGGTCGACGCGCCACGTGCCCTTCGGCGACGAGAGCAGCGTGCCCGCGCCCACGACGACGGCGTCCGAGCAGGCGCGCACGAGAGCGAGCACGAAACGGTCCGCGTCGCTTTCGTCGCCGAGCACTGCATGCGACCGCGCCAGCCTCGGCACGGCCACGACGCCGTCGAGGGACTCGACGAAGTTCGCCACGACGCACGGCTCGTCGAGCCCGATCGCGCCGGCGTAGAGCTCCGCCAGCGCGTGCGGCACGTCCCACCGGGGCAGGCCCTCGTCCTCCGCGAGGACCGTGAACGGCTGCATCACCGCGTCAGCGTAAGGAACTCCGAGCGCAGCGTCTGGTCCTCGTCGTAGAGGCCGCGCCAGACCGTGGTCACCGTGAGGGAGCCGTCCTCCTCGACACCGCGCATCGCGGTGCACATGTGCGCCGCCTCGAGCTTCACCGCCACGCCGCGCGCGCCGGCGAGCTCGCACAGACCGTCCGCGATCTCCTCCGCCAGCCGCTCCTGCACCGTGAAGCGGCGAGCGTAGAGGCGCACGAGCCGCGTGAGCTTCGAGATGCCGAGGATCTCCTCGCCGGCGACATAGCCGATGTGCGCGCGACCGTGGAACGGCAGCGCGTGGTGCTCGCAGAGGGCGTAGAAGCCGACCGGCCCCTCGACGATCTGCGCGTGGCGTCCCTCCACACCCTCGGGCCGCTCGCCTGGGAAGAGGGTGCGCAGCTTCGGGTCGCCGTCGTAGCCGGCAGTCGCGTCGAAGAGCGCGCGCAGGAAGCGCCGCGGCGTGTCGCGGGTGCCCGGCGTCTCCAGGTCGAGTCCGAGGGCCTCGAAGATCTCCGCGGCGTTCTGTTCCAGCCGAGCCCAGTCCGCCGCGGTCAGGTCGCGCGCGACCTCGCCCTCGTGGGCGGGGAGTTCGAAGACGTTGCTGCTCAAGCCGGTTCCTCCTCTTGGCGTGGGATGGGTAGAAGCGCGAGTGCGATCGCCGCCGCCTCCGCGAGCGCGAGCCAGGCGAAGGCGAGTGGTTGCCCCAGCGCGAGGAGCAGGCCGAAGGCGGCGAGCTGGGTCGACATGCCGAGGTTTGCGAGCAGCGAGACCGACAGCGGCCCCGTCAGCGCAGGCCGCCGCGCGACCAGCGCTTCTGCAAGCCGGTCCTGCGTCGCATAGACGAGCCCGTAGACGCCGCGGAGAAGCGCGGTGGGCCGCCCACCGTCGTCCGGCACGGCGGCAGCGCCACGTGCGAGCCGCTCGACGTTGAAGTTGAGGCTGAGAACGCTCGTGAGCGCGACGAAGCCGGCAAGCGCGAGCGCAGGCTTGCCGGTGCTCCAGCCGAGAGCGGCGAAGAGCACCGCGTTGACCAGCAGGTCGACCTCGGAGTCGAGGTAGCGCCCGAAGGCGCTCGTGCGGCCGGTGAGCCGCGCGAGCTGGCCGTCGGCGTTGTCGAGCAGCGTCTTGAGCTGCACGAGGAGCGCGGCCACGAGCAGCGAGCCGCGGCCGAGCTCCACGGCTGCCGCGATCCCGGCCGCGCCGGCCGCGGCGACGACGAGCGGCGGCGCCACGCGCAGCCGCGCGAGCACGACCACGAGCGGGTGCGCGAGCGGCCGGAAGACCTTCTCGCACACGAGCTCGGTCCCGCGGCGCGGCTTGCGCGAGCGGGCGAGGGCGCTAGACCGCAAGGGCTCCCTCTCCGGCCCGGATCAGGTCGCGGGCCGCGTCGAGCCTGTCCCACACGTTCCAGAGCAGGACACCGCGCGGCTTCCGGTTCTCGACGTAGGTGACGACGCCCTTCCGGTACGGCTCCTGCCAGTCCTCCACCGCCTCGAGCCGCGAGTCCACGAGGCCGACCGCCTCGTAGCCGAGGTCGAACAGGTCGGAGTAGAAGAAGGGAAGGTGGTCGTAGGGGGCGTCGGCGCCGGCCATGTTCGCGCCGACGGCCTTGCCGTGACTGTTCGCGTGATCCTCGTGCTCGATCCGCAGCGACGTCCCCAGCGCGGCGACCGGGAAGCGCGCGACGTCACCCGCCGCGTAGACGTCATCGCGGCCGCCGGCGCGGCCGTACTCGTCGA
>JBJMKE010000051.1:0-9826 GCA_045806005.1 Gaiellaceae bacterium | reverse complement strand
TTCATGGCCCCGGGAGGAATCGAACCTCCGCACGCAGCTTCGAAGGCTGCCGCTCTATCCGCTGAGCTACGGGGCCGAGGAATGAAGGGTATCCCGCTACGCTGTGCGGGCTCGGTGGCGGTAGCTCAGTTGGTAGAGCTCCGGGTTGTGGTCCCGGTGGCCGCGGGTTCGAGTCCCGTCCGCCACCCTCGCGCGCTGCATTTCGGATGAGGGCTCGTGGCTCCGCGTCTGAACCCTCGACGTTGTGGGGATAACGAGACACGTGCAGACGGCGATCGCCATCTACCTCGCTGTCGGCTTCCTCCTCGGCTTCGGGCTCTTGGGCTTGGGCGCCGTCACCTCCCTCCGACGCCGGGGCTTCCACAACGCCGTACGAGGTGCGGCGCGGACGTATCTGGATGAGCTTCCTCTGTACTGGCGCGTGCCGGTGGCTGCTTGGACGTTCCTGATTGCAGCGCCGCTCATCGCCCTTTGGGCGATCCTGCGCGGTGAATGGGATCCAGTCGGTGCGGCCTCCGTCGCGCTGCTCTGGTTGCTCTACTTCGCGCTGCTCAGGTGGCACCTGCGAGCGAAAGCGCGAGCCAGGAAGCCGGCGTCCCCCCCACGTCGCCATTCACGTGCCGGGTAACGGTCGGCGACGGCCAAAGGCAGGCGATGTCTTCCAGATCCCGGTCGTCGACGACCGTGTCGCCTACGGGCAGGTCTTGTCGACCGAGGAGTTTCTCCACCTCGTCATCTTCGACGGCTTGCACGATCCGGACGACGCGGCCGATCTGGACGAGCCGCTGCGAGCGCGGGTGATCTTTTACGCGTGGACGCGCGACGACTTCCTTCGCAACGGGACGTGGCCGGTCGTGGCGAGTCGATCGGTCGAGCCGAACGCGACGCCGCCGGTGGAGTTCATCGAGATAGCCGGGCCCGACGAGTTCCAGGTCGTCGACTGGGCCGGAAACGTCCTTCGGCCGGCCTCGCCGGCAGAGGTCGAGAACGCGCCCTTCCGCACGATCCACTCGCCCGAGTCCGTGCAGGAGGCGGTGGAAGCCTGGCACGGGGTCCGGCCGTGGGAGGACACGCACCTCAGCCTGCGGCCCTGGGACGAGCGGAACGCCGATCGCGACGACGAGGCGACTCGGCTGCTTCGCCGGTTGCGCGGACAGGACGAGGCGCCTGCGCCCGACCCGGAGGCGGAGAAGATCCACTACTTCGTCTTCACCGAGAAGGACGTGGCCTCTGCGGCCGAACGTCGGCTGCGCAAGCTCGGCCAGGTCAGCGTCGACGGCGACGACCCCGACTCCGCTGACCCCCGCTGGCTGATCGCCGTCAGTACGAGTGCCGCAGCCTCGCCGTCGAGCGCTGAGCTGGAGGAGCTCGCCAGGGAGGTCGGCGGCGAGTACGACGGGGCCGAGACCGAACTCCGCTAATGGCCGTCCAGGCGGGGAAGCGCCACATCTGCTGCGGGGCGCGGGTCGCTACGCGACCCGCACGCCCGCGAACAGCTCGAGCATCTTCTCGTTGAAGGCCGGGATGTCGTCCGGCTTCCGGCTCGTGACGACGTTGCCGTCGACGACGACCTCCTCGTCGACCCAGTCGCCGCCGGCGTTGCGGATGTCGGTCTCGAGCGTCGGCCAGGAGGTGACGCGCTTGCCGCGCACCACGCCCGACTCGACGAGCATCCACGGGCCGTGGCAGATCACCGCCATCGGCTTGCCGGCCTCGTGCATGCGACGGACGAACGCGACGGCGTTCTCGTCCCCGCGGAGCAGGTCCGGATTGCCGACTCCGCCCGGGATCATGAGTGCGTCGTAGTCGTCCGGCGACGCCTCCTCGACGGTCCGGTCGACCTTGACCTTGTTCGCCGGGTCGAAGTGGTCGAAGCCCTGGATCTCGCCGCTCTCGATCGAGACGACCTCGACCTCTGCGCCCGCGTCCTCGAGCGCCTTCCGGGGCTCCTCGAGCTCGACCCGCTCGAACATGTCCGCTGCGAGGATCGCCACCTTCTTTCCGTTCATCGTGTCTGCCACGGCAGACCCCTCCTTCGCGTCGCTTTCGGTCCCCCGCCTACCCGGCGCGGCGAGGACTATGCGTCGGCGTAGTTCGCGCGGAGGTAGTCGAGATACGGCTGCGCAGAGAGCGACGAGCCGGTGGCCCGCCGCAGCGTCTCCTGGGGCGAGAACTTGCGGCCGAGCGCGTGGACGTGCTCGCCGAGCCACTCGCGCAGCGGCGCGAACTCGCCGCGGCCGACCTGCTCGGAGAGCTCGGGCAGGTCGCGGCGCGCGGCTTCCCAGATCTGCACCGACGCCACCGTCCCGATCAGGTAGGTGGAGAAGTAGCCGATCGACCCGCCCGACCAGTGGACGTCCTGGAGGACGCCGTGCGCGTCGTCGGGGACCTCGACGCCGAGGTAGTCCCACATCTTCTCGTTCCAGCGCTGCGGCAGGTCGCGCAGCTCGACGCGCCCCTCGACGATGTCCTGCTCCAGCTCGAAGCGGAGCATCACGTGCATCCCGTACGTCACCTCGTCGGCCTGGATGCGGATCAGGCTCGGCGTGACGGCGTGGATGCCAGCGTGGAAGCGCTCGAGGTCGACGCCGCCGAACTGCTCGGGGTACGTCTCCTGCAGGCGCGGATAGAAGAGGCGCCAGAACGGCAGGCTGCGGCCGACGAGGTTCTCCCAGAGGCGGCTCTGCGACTCGTGGATCCCGAGCGAGCACGCCTGGCCGATCGGCAGGCGCTCGAGATGCTGCGGCGACTGGTGGCTGTAGAGGCCGTGGCCGTACTCGTGCATCGTCGAGAAGAGCGACTCGAGCGAGTCCGGGTGGTAGTTCGTCGTGATCCGGACGTCGTCGCGGCCCGGGCCGGAGGCGAACGGATGCTCCGTCGGGTCGATCCGCCAGCTGTCGGGCCGGTGCCCGAAGAGCTCGATCACCTCGAGCGCGAGCGCAGGCTGGCGGTCGGACGGGAAATCGCCGTGGAGGAAGGAGTCGTCGACGTCGCGCTCCCGCAGCTCCGCGATCAGCTCCACGAGCGGCGGCTTGAGCTCCTCGAACAGCGTCCGCACCTCCGCGGTCGTCGTCTGCGACTCGTAGTCGTCGAGGAGCACGTCGTAGCGCTCGTCGGCGCCGTCCGCGACGCAGTCGACGTACTCGAGCTTCAGCTCGACGATCCGGTCCAGGCTCGGCAGGAAGGACGCGAAGTCGGACTCGGCCTTCGCCTTCACCCAGACGGGCCGCGCCTCCGCCGCAGCGCGGGCCATCCTGGCGCGCAGCTCCGGCGGCACCCGCACGTCCTTCTCGTAATCACGACGCGCAACGCGGATGAGCGAGGCGTCGTCGGAATCCGGGTCCAGGGACTCCTCGAGCGGGCGGAGCTCGTCGAGCCACCGCCCCACCGCGGGATCGACGAACAGCTCGTGCGCGAGCCGCTGGATCGTCGCCATCTGGTCGGCGCGGTGACCGATGCCGGCGGGCGGCATCTTCGTCTGCATGTCCCACGAGAGCAGCCGTACGACCTTGTACAGGTCCATGACCTTCCCCAACCGCTCCTTCAACTGCTCGAGCGCGTCCGCCACCGACGGGCACCCTATCTAGGCTGTGCGCGGGCGCCCGTAGCTCAGTGGACAGAGCGGCGGACTTCTAATCCGCGGGTCGGAGGTTCGAATCCTCCCGGGCGCATCCGCGCCTTCGACAGAATCGGGTTCGAGTCGTGACGAGGTGAGGAACAAGAAGGCGATGACGCGCCCCCTCGCGATGCTCCGTGCTCACCACCGCGAGCACGAGCCACGCCACGTCGTGATGCTGATGTGCGTCGCCGGCGCGCTGTCGCTGCTCGCGACGATCCTCGTGGCGGGCGCGGCCGGCTACTCGGAGGTCGCCTCACATCTCCGGCACGTGCACGCCTACTGGTTCGTGTTCGCGATCGTGGGGGCGGTCGCCGCGCACGCGGGCTACACCGTCGCCTACCGCGAGGTCGCCCACGTCGACCGCGGCGTCCGGCTCAGCGCGCTGCGCGCCGGAGCGATCGTGGCCGCCGGGTTCGGGATGTTCTTCCCCCGCGGCGGGTTCGCGGTGGACCTCGAGGCGCTCGAGGATCTCGGCGTGCCCCGCGAGGAGGCACGGGTTCGCGTCCTCGGGCTCGGATCGCTCGAGTACGCCGTCTTGTCGGCGGGCGCGTGCACCTGCGCGATCCTCCTGCTCGTCGACGACTATCCCGCCCAGCGCGCGGTGACGCTCTCGTGGACGATCGGCGTGCCGGTGGGCACCGCGCTCGCCCTCGTCGCCGTCCACTACCGGGAGCGGCTCTGCCGCGGCCGCATCGGCAAGGCTCTGCGGCCCGCGCTCGACGCGATCGCGGTCGTCGGGCTGATCGTGGTCTCACCGCGGCGGCACGGGGCCGCCGCGTTCCTGGGGATGGCCCTCTACTGGGCCGGCGAGGTGTTCGTCCTCTGGGTCTGCCTCGCCGCCTTCACGCATCACACGCCGTCAGTCGAAGCCGTGGTTGTCGGCTACGCGACCGGCTACGCCCTGACGCGGCGGACGCTGCCGCGCGCCGGCGCCGGCGCCGTCGAAGCCCTGCTGCCGTTTGCCCTCACCTGGGTCGGCTTCGGCCTCCCCGCCGCCGTGCTCGCCGTCTTCGCCTACCGGATCTTCAACCTCTGGCTGCCGCTCTTCCCCGCGATCGGAGCGCTCTACGCGCTGCAGCAGCGGCCCCCCGACGCGCCGGAGCGGCCCCCGGGTGCGGAGGCCCTGCTAGCGCCGGTCGCCGAAGTCCGTGGTGATGATCGTCACGCGGCGGCCGCCGAAGACACCCGGGGCGTGCACGACGCGCACCGCTGAGACGCCGATCTCGCGCCACCTGGCGGTGAGCAGGTTGCGGAGATGCTCGGGGCTTGCGATCCACATTTTCATCGCGCCGGCCGCGCCGACGCTCGGCGACGACCAGAGCAGGTTTTCGCCGACCGACCAGTTGGAGCGGTTGCGCGCGCCGTAGTAGTGCCGGATCCGCCGCCAGAAGGCGGTTCCGTCGGCCGAGGCGTGGGCGAAGTAGCCGGCCTTGCCCATCTCGAGCGAGTGGGCGCGCGCGGCCCGGTCGAGCGACCGCGACTCGTGCAGGCGGCCGAGACCGTGCGCGGCGCGGAACAGGTTCACCGCGGTGAGCACGTCGTGGTTCAGTGCGGGCAGGCTCGTCTCGGAGCGGCTGGTCGCGGTCGCGGAGGCGGCGAGGATCCCGGCCGCGGCGATCGCGAGCAGGGCCAGGCAGAGCCGGATTGTCCTCGTGCCCGTCACGGTGCACACCGTGCCGACGACATCGGACAACCGCTATAGGCCGTTCGGCGCAAATTTCCGGCCGGTGGGTCCTACGCTCCTCGGTTTGGCGCCGAGCCCGCTCCGGCAGAATGCGGCGAGATGTCCCTGCGCGGAGAGCCGCTCGAACAAGAGGTCGCGCTGCCAGACGGCCGCGTCGTGAACGTCCGCGTCGGGCTGGCCGAGGACTCCTACATCCCGCGCCGCGACCTGGACACGGTGACGCTGGAGCTCTGGGACGAGAGCCGCGGCGAGCACCTGGCGGGCATCTCGACCGTCCTCTCCGTCGACGATGTCGATGCCGCGGGCGCATTGCTGCGCGAGGTCGTCGCCGGCCTCGGCGACGGCTCGCTGGAACCTACGGCCGGCGCGCTCGAGCCGCTGGCGGATAGCGTTCCGGAGCAATGAGCTCTGCCACGCTGCATACCAACCACGGCGCCGTCGAGGTCGAGCTGTTCGACGGCGACGCGCCGAAGACCGTCGAGAACTTCCGCAAGCTCGCCGGCGAGGGGTTCTACGACGGCGTGACGTTCCACCGCGTGATCCCCGACTTCATGATCCAGGGCGGCGACCCGACCGGCACCGGCTCGGGCGGCCCTGGCTACACCTTCGAGGACGAGTTCAACGACCACTCCGTCGCGCGCGGTGCGCTCGCGATGGCAAACGCGGGCCCGAACACGAACGGCAGCCAGTTCTTCATCGTCACGGCCGACGCCTGCCCGTGGCTCGACGGCAAGCACACCGTCTTCGGCCGCGTCACCGACGGCATGGACGTGGTCGACGCGATCTCCCAGATGGAGACGGAGGCGGGCGACCGGCCGCGCGAGACCGTCTCGATCGAGCGCGTCGAGCTCGCCGACTAGGCCGACCTACTAGTCCGACCTAGCGCCCCCTGAGCTTCCCGTACAGCGGGAGGCCGTACCAGAGGACGACGATCAGGAGCGCGAAGCACACCGTCACGGCGATGGCCGCTCCTCTCGAGCCGACGTAGTCGAACACGAGCAGCACGGCCGCCTCGAGGGCCACCGCGAACGCCGCGATCCCAACGATGGCGAGCCGGCCGCCGACGCGAACGAGATGCTCCTTGTTGCCGGTGCGGAAGCGGAGGCGGTGGTACGAGCTCGGCGCGGTGAGGCAGGCCACCGAGACACCGGTGGAGAGAAAGGCAACGAGGAACACGTCGCGCTCGAACGGCGTCACCTTCGGCCAGCCCTTGGCGAACGGGACCGCGAGCAGGAAGGCGAAGAGGACGGTGACGCCGGGCAACACGACGCGCAACTCGTTCAGAAGCTCGATAAGCTCCCGGTCGGCCCGTTCCTTCGGCGTCTCCTGATCCTGCGGCTTCTCACCCACCCGGGGGACGCTACTCATTGCGCCCGATGCCGACACGCTTACACGGCTCTTGCAGATTGCTTATATGCGGCTCATCGTCTCCTGGTCTGATATCGGCGTGCCCGGCCTGACGCGACGCCTCCTGCTCGCCGTCCTGGCGACGCTGGCGCCGGCCGTTGCCGCCTCTCCGGCCGGCGCGGCCGGGCACGCGATCCATTTCTCGCAGCAGCGCCACAACGCGAACGTCGGCATCGTCGACATCTACACGACGCTCGGGTACGAGAACGGCGTCGCCGCGGGCACCGGGATGATCGTCTCGTCTGCCGGCGAGGTCCTGACGAACAACCACGTGATCCGCGGGGCGACGTCGTTCAAGGTCGTCGACGTCACGACCCACCGCACCTACCCGGCCAGCGTCGTGGGGTACTCCGTCACGCGCGACGTGGCGGTGCTGCAGCTCTCGCACGCCGCCGGGCTGCACACGATCCGGGTCAACCGCTCGGCGCCGGTGCGCATCGGGCAAGCGGTCGTCGCGCGGGGCAACGCGCAGGGCCGTGGCGGCGCGCCGAAGGCGGCCTGGGGCCGGGTCATCGCCCTCCACCGTCAGATCGTGGCCAAGGACGACAGCGGCGACTCCGAGACTCTGAGCAACCTGATCGCGACCAACGCGCCGGTCGAGCCGGGCGACTCGGGCGGGCCGCTCGAGAACCGCAGAAACCAGGCGATCGGCATGGTGACCGCCGGCTCGACCCTCTCGGCAGTCCACCGCGGCTTCGCGATCCCGATCAGGCAGGCGCTGAACATCGCGAACATGATCGAGAACGGAAAGTCGAGCGCGACCGTGCATGTCGGGCCGACGGCGTTCCTCGGCGTCGTGCTCCAGGACGCCTCGGGCGGCGGCGCCCAGGTCGCGCAGGTCGTGCCCGGGAAGGCAGCCGACGTCGCCGGGCTCACTGCCGGGAACGTCATCACGTCCCTGAACGGGACGGCGATCACCTCGAGCGCGGACGTGCGCAGGACGGTCCTACTGCTCGTGCCGGGCAAGGCCGTCCCCATCACCTGGACGGACGCGACCGGCCAGCCGCAGAGCGGCACGATCACGCCGACGGCCGGCCCGCCGCAGTAGCGCGGCTCCCCGAGCCCACGGGTTCGGAGGGTGCCCGCCGGGCAAGGAAGGCTCATGCCATGGTGGGCGTGGCTTCTCGCCGGAATGGCCGTCGGCGCCGTCGGCTATCTCGTCGTGGGTAATGCCGTCGCTTTTCGGCGGCATCGAGCTCATGCCGGCGAGCCGACTGTCGCGATCGGCCGTCCCTACATCGCGACACGCACGGCGGGCAGGACGGTGAACTTCAAGGGAGAGGACGAGGCTGACGGCGAGGAGATCGGGCCGGTGTTCATTACCGACGACGACGATGCGGCCTTTCTCCACGAGGTCGGCTGGATGAAGATCTCGGACGCTCGGGAGCTCGCTCGAAGCCTCGGACATGTCTTCACCGCCGACTGAGCCGCCGCATTGAGGCTCGGGTATGGCCTCTCGGAGAGAGAGCGGGTGGCGGGAATCGAACCCGCGTAACTAGCTTGGAAGGCTAGGGCTCTACCATTGAGCTACACCCGCGCGGCCCGCCTACGGTAGCGGGACAGAGGCTCCGGAGATAGGCGGGGCCGCTGGGCGCGGTCCTGCATATTCGATCCCGTCTACTTCGTCGCCGTGTCCACCAGACGTAGTCCCGGATCCGTTCAGGCTTCGGGCCGTCCTGCCGCGCGCTAGCGTCCGGGGCGATGCATCCTTCGGGAGAAGCCGTCGGGCTGGCGCCGGCCCTCGCGATCGGGATCGTGGTGGGCGCACGCGGCGCCCGGAACTCGCGCGCGCGCCTCGCGGCCGGCGCGCTCGGCGTCGCGCTCGTCTTCGCCGCCTTCGTGACCGAACTCGAGCCGCTCGCGAACCACACGTTCCTCTGGGCGCACCTGCTGCAGAACGTCGTCCTCGCGGAGTGGGCGCCCGCGCTGCTCGTGCTCGCGGTTCCGCAGCGGGTCGCTCGGCGGGCCGCCGGCTTCCCGCTCTTCCGGCCGCTCGTGGCGCTGCCCCTCTGGCTTGTCGCGTACTACACCTGGCACCTGCCCGCGATCTACGACACAGCGCTGCGCCATCCGCATTCGCTGCTGCACGTCGAGCACCTGACCTACCTCGCGGCGGGCATCTGCCTCTGGTGGCCGGTCGTGCACGGCACGAGCTCCGCCGGCGCGAAGGCCGCGTACCTGTTCGCCGCGTTCGTGCTCGCCTCGCCGCTGGGGCTTCTGCTCGCCCTGATCCCGCGCGCGATCTACCCGTTCTATGCGCACGCCCCCCGCACGTGGGGGCCGCGTCCGCTCGCCGACCAGCAGATCGCCGGCGTGACCATGGCGGCAGAGGAGGCGGCCGTCTTCTTCGGGGTCTTCACCGCCTTCTTCCTGCGCTTCCTCGCCGACGAGCAGGCGAGCGGATCCGTCCGACCTACGCCGCGCGCGAAGGCAGCTGGAGCTCGCGCTCGGCCGCCGGCACGCCTGCCCGCAGCTCCCGGCTCCGCTCCGCCTCGGCATTGAGCTCCGCGCCGAGGAGCAGCGCGATCGCCGCCAGCCAGAGCCAGGTGAGCATGATGATCACGGCGGCGAGCGACCCCCACGTCTTGTTGTAGGAGCCGAACATCGACGTGTAGACGGCGAAGGCGCCCGACGCGGCGAGCCAGACGACGGTCGCGAAGACCGAGCCCGGGGTCACGAAGTACCAGCGGCGATGCTCGACGTCCGGCCCGAGATACAGCAGCGTCGAGAAGGCCGCGAACAGGCCCGCGAGGAGAATCGGCCACTCCGCGATCCACCAGACCCAGCCGACCGCGCCGGAGGCGGGCCCCGCGTGCGAGGCGGCGAGCCGCTCGACGGCCGGCCCGAGGATCAGCAGCGTCGCGACGAGCAGGAAGGCGATGCCGATGATCGCGACCATCCCTCCCGCGACGAGCCGCTTGCGGACGAACGAGCGCCGGTCCTTGCGGTCGTAGGCGAGATTGACGGCCGTCATGTAGGCCGTCATCGCGCCGGTCGTCGACCAGATCGCGAGCACGAACCCGACGATCGTCATCGCGAGCCCGGTGGCCGGGTGCTGGTCGAGCCGATGGAGGCTCCCGCCGAGCAGGCTCGTCGCCTGCCCGGGCATGACCTGG
>JBJMKE010000050.1:0-30190 GCA_045806005.1 Gaiellaceae bacterium | reverse complement strand
TCCTGCGACTGCTTCGTCAGGTTGCGGCCGAACTGGTCGAGGAGCTTCGAGCTCTTCGACTTCTCGCCGCTTGCGCCACCGCCGCCGGCTCCGCCCTGGCGGCGCCCGGGCCCCGAGAGCATGCGGATGATCTCGTTGCGGATCTTCTCGGCGTCGGCGTCGAAGTCGAGCAGGATCCGGGCGGCGACGCCCTCGTTCTCGCGCACGAGGCCGAGGAGGATGTGCTCGGTGCCAATGTAGTTGTGGCCGAGGGACAGCGCTTCGCGCAGCGCGAGCTCCAGCACCTTCTTCGCGCGCGGCGTGAACGGGATCTGGCCGGTGGTGACCTCGTCGCCCTGGCCGACGATCCGCGCGACCTGCGCCCGCACTTCCTCCACCGTGATGTCGAGGGACTCGAGCACCCGCGCCGCGAGACCCTCCTCCTCGCGGAGCAGCCCGAGCAGGATGTGCTCGGTGCCGATGTAGTTGTGCTTCAGCGCCCGCGCCTCGTCCTGCGCGAGGACGACGACCTGGCGAGCCCGTTCAGTGAACCGTTCGAACAAGTCCCTCGACTCCTTTCGTGTACCGCCGCCCCTGGACGGTCGAAGGTGAGCCCATCGTAGCCGACCACTATGTCGGCACAGAGGGGCTTCTCCCCGAGTCTTACGAAGTCCGAACGCCTGCGGCTAGACCCGAAGGGGGCGGTGATTCCTGCCCGTCCGGACCGGTACCCTCTCGTCAGTCGCGCGCCCGGAGGCCCGGGAAGAGGATGACGTCGCGGATCGAGTCCCTCCCGAGCAGGATCATCGCGAGCCGGTCCACGCCGACTCCGCAGCCGCCGTTCGGCGCCATCCCGTACGACATCGCCTCGACGTAGTCCGGATCGCCGGGCTCGGCCTCGGCATCGCCGGCCTCGCGCTCGGACTCCTGTGCGGCGAAACGCTGCTCCTGCTCCTCCGAGTCGTTGAGCTCGCTGAAGGCGTTCGCGAACTCCATCCCGCTCACGACCGCCTCGAAGCGCTCGACGAGCGTCTCGTCGCCGCCGGTGGTGCGGGCGAACGGGGAGAGCTCGATCGGCCAGTCGTAGACGATCGTCGGCTGGATCAGCTCGGGCTCGACGAAGTGCGAATAGGCGTGGTCGGCGAGCTGCGACCAGGTGCGGTCGCTCGAGACGTCCACGCCCGCCTCGGTCAGCTTGGCGCGCAGCTCCGCCTCGTCGCGGGTCCAGACGCCGTGGGCGTCGAGCGCCTCGACGAAGCGCACTTCCTGGAAGGAGGCGAGGTCGACGTCGTGGCCGCGGAAATGCGTCCTCGTGCCGCCGATCGTCGCCTCGGCGGCGCTGCGGACGAGGGCCTTCATCCGCTCGGCGGTGTCCTTGTAGTCGGCATACGCCTCGTACCACTCGACCTGCGTGAACTCCGGCGAGTGCTTGTACGAGTAGCTCTCGTTGCGGAAGTCCTTCGAGAGCTCGTAGACCTTCTCCAGGCCGCCGACGATGAGCCGCTTGAGATACAGCTCGTCGGCGATGCGGAGGTAGAGGTCGCTGTCGAGCAGCTCGGAGTGCGTGACGAACGGCTCGGCGAACCCGCCGCCGTAGCGCGGCTGCAGGATCGGCGTCTCGACCTCGAGGAAGCCCTCGCCGTCGAGGTAGGCGCGGATCGCCGAGACCATCCGGGCGCGCTTGATCGCCTGGTCGCGCGACTCCTCGCTCATCAGGAGGTCGAGATACCGCTTGCGGTAGCGGAGCTCGACGTCCTCGATGCCGTGGAAGGTGTCCGGCAACGGCGCGCGGATCTGCGCGAGCACCTCGAGCTCGTCGACCTGGAGCGACGGCTCCCCGCGGCGCGAGCGGGCGGGCGATCCGGTGACGCCGACGATGTCACCGAGATGGAGGTCGCCGGCGGCCTCCCCCGGGCAGATCAGCTGGATCCGGCCGGAGCGGTCGACGAGGTCGAGGAAAACCAGCTTCCCCATGTCCCGCCGCGCCATGACCCGGCCCGCGACGCGGCGCTTGGTTGCGCCGCCGGTGGCGCCGGGCTCGAGCTGCTCGGCCTCGGCGCGGACGGCCGCGACCTCGTCCCGGTCGGGGAAACGCTTCGGCGCGGCCATGGCCGCCGAGTCTAGTGCGCCCTGCGGGCGCGTCCCGTCAGCACGCCGAGGGCGAACGCGACCAGAAGACCGAGACCGCGGCGGCCCTGCCTCGTTGAAGATTCGCCGTGGCCTTTGGGTGGGGGCGACGCCATGGTCGGGCGCTCTCTCGCCGGCCCGCTGCCAGAGCCGGAGAGCGTGCGGATGATCTCGTCCCGGACCTTCTCCGCGTCGGCGCCGAGGTCGAGCAGGATCCGGGCGGCGACGCCCTCGTTCTCGCGCACGAGGCCGAGCAGGATGTGCTCGGTGCCGATGTAGTTGTGGCCGAGGGAGAGCGCTTCGCGCAGCGCGAGGTCCAGCACCTTCTTCGCGCGCGGCGTAAACGGGATCTGGCCGGTCGTGACCTCGTCGCCCTGGCCGACGATCCGCGCGACCTGCGCCCGCACTTCCTCCACCGTGATGTCGAGCGACTCGAGCGCCCGCGCCGCGAGGCCCTCTTCCTCGCGGAGCAGCCCGAGCAGGATGTGCTCAGTGCCGATGTAGTTGTGCTTGAGCGCCCGCGCCTCGTCTTGCGCGAGGACGACGACTTGGCGAGCCCGCTTCGTGAACCGCTCGAACATTCGAGCGAACGGTACGTCTAGGCGGCTTTGACGTCCATGATCTTGAACTTCTGGGCTCCGCGCGGGGTCGGCGCCGCGACCACGTCGCCCTTCTTGTGGCCCATGATCGCCTTGCCGACGGGAGACTCGTTCGACAGCTTCAGCTCGGCGGGGTCGGCCTCGGCCGAGCCGACGATGTGGTACTCGACCGTCTTGTTCGAGCCCATGTCCTTGAGCCGTACCTTCGTCCCGACGTTCACCTCGCCGGAGCGGATCTCCTTCTTCGTGACGACGCGCGCGTTCTTGAGCCGCTCCTCGAGCGTCGCGATGCGCGCCTCGAGATGGGCCTGGTCGTTCTTCGCCGAGTCGTACTCGGCGTTCTCGGCGATGTCACCGAACTCGCGCGCGATGCGGATGCGCTCCGCGACCTCGCGGCGACGTACGGTCGACAACTCTTCGATCTCGTGCTGGAGTTTCTTGTAGCCCTCCGGCGTGAGGATGACTTCCTTCACGGTGTCCTCCTGGACCCAGAACATGAAACGGCCGGCGGCGAGCCGCCGTCCGGCGGGCGCGGATGGTACCCCCACGATCAACGCCCGTCAAGACGACGCCGATACCATCGCTCGATGCCGGTGAACCTGCGCCAGCCCTGGTCGATCGGCGGGGTCGAGGTGCCCACGAGGATCGTGCTCGCGCCGATGGCGGGAGTCAGCATTCAGGCCTTTCGGCGGCAGGGGAGGCGCTTCGGCGCCGGCCTCGTCTGCTCGGAGATGGTCTCTGCGGCCGGGATCGAGCACCGGAACGAGCGAACCTTCGGCTATCTGCGTGTCGCCGGCGACGAGCATCCCCTCGCGATCCAGATCTTCGGGGCGGAGCCGGGCGCGATGGCCGACGCGGCCCGGATGGTCGCCGCAGCGGGCGCGGACATCGTCGACATGAACTTCGGCTGCCCGGTGAGGAAGGTGACGAAGACCGGGGCCGGCGCCCACCTGATGGAAGACGCGGAGCTCGCCTGTCGCGTCGTGGACGCGGCCGCCCGCGCGGTCGACGTGCCGGTGACGGTGAAGATGCGGCGCGGGGTCGAGAACGGCTCGCGTGCGTGTCTCGAGCTCGGGCCGCGCCTCGTCGAGGCGGGCGCAGCGTCCCTGACCCTGCATCCCCGCTCGGCCCAGCAGATGTACACCGGCGAGGCGGATCACTCGCTCACCGCCGAGCTGGTCGAGCGCGTCCCCGTTCCCGTGATCGCGTCGGGCGACGTCACGTCGCGCGAGAAGGCGCTCGCAGTGCTCGAGCAGTCCGGCGCCGCTGCGGTGATGGTGGCCCGGGGCGCGCAGGGGAATCCGTGGGCGCTGCGCGAGATCGTGGAGGGCGAGTCGTTCCGGCCGACGCGCGAGGAGGTCGCCGCGGAGCTCGTCGTCTTCATCCGCGAAGCCGTGCGCGAGCTCGGCGAGCAGCGGGCCGTCGGCTTCCTGAAGAAGTTCTACGGCTGGTACCTCGGTCACGGCCGCTTTCCGAAGCCGTTCAAGCAGGAGCTCGTCGTGCTCCGGACGACGGACGAAGTCATCACGCGGCTGCTCGTCGCGGCGCCCGGCGCAGCGCCGCTCGTCGAGCGCCTCGAGGCGGAGCTACCGTCCGCCGAGGACGAGGTGCTGCTCGACCGGCTGCCGATCTCGGTGTACGGCGGCGGCTAGACACGTCTCCTAAGGACACGGCCGGAACCTGGTTCCAGACGTGTCTACTTCGGCGTCGACCAGCCGCCTATCTCCGCTGTCCATGCGGGGAGACAGGTCCAGACCGGACACGGCCGGAACCTGGTTCCGGACGTGGCCACTCTGGACGGTTGGCGTGCCAGATCGACGCTGGCTCAGCGAGCTTCTCGGTTCCGCTCCCAGATGAGGCGCAGTCCGTCGAGGGTGAGGAACGGCTCGACGGCGCTCACGGTGCGCGAGTGGGGAGCGATCAGGTCGGCGAGCCCGCCCGTGGCGACAGCCTTCGCCTCGACGCCCAGCTCGCGGCGGATCGCCTCGACGATGCCGTCCACCTGGCCCGCGAAGCCGTAGACGAGGCCCGACCGCAGCGCCTGCTCGGTCGTCTTCCCGATCACCTGCGGCGGCTCGGCGTAGTCGACCTTCACGAGCCGCGCCGCACGGGAGAAGAGGGCCTCCATAGACGTCTCGATTCCCGGCGAGAGCACGCCGCCGACGAAGTCCCCGTCCGGGCCGACGATGTCGAAGTTCGTCGAGGTGCCGAAGTCGACGACGATCACCGGCGCTCCGAACCGTTCCCGGGCCGCGACGGAGTTCGCGATCCGGTCGGGGCCGAGCTCCCGCGGGTCGTCGTAGTGGAGCGCGAGCCCGGTCGCCACGCCCGGGCCGAGCACGAGCAGCGGCGCCTTGGCCCACCGCTCCGCGACGTGCTCGTACTCGCGGATCAGCCGTGGCACCGAGGAGGAAAGGCAGATCCCGTCGAGCGCGGAGAGGTCGAAAAAGCGGGAGAGGAGCGCCCCCAGCTCGTCCCCGGTGCGCTGCGCCTCGGTCGCGATGCGCCAGCGGTCGCCGAGCTCCGGCCCGTCGTAGAGGCCGAAGACGGTCTGGGTGTTGCCGGCGTCGACCGCGAGCAGCATCGCGGCGCGAGCCTAGCTAGACGTCGTCGTCGCCGCGGAGCGGCTCGCCGATGCGCTCGGCGAGCGCCTCGGCGGTGAGCTGCGGCTCGTCGCCCTCGCCGCGCAGCTCCTCGATCGTCACGTCGCCCGCAGTGAAGACCTTCGCCCGCGGGATGATCCGCGTCGGTCGGTTCTTGTCCCACACCCAGACGTCCTCGAGCTCGAGCTGGAAGAACGGCAGGCCGCCGGCGCCGCTCGGCGCCGCCTGCTGCACCTCGAGCCGGTTGCAGAGATAAGTCGCGTCCTGGGTCAGCACGCAGTAGCGGAAAAGCGCGAAGACGGCCTGGTATTCCTTCTTCAGCGCAAGCTCGAGCTCGGCCTCGTATTCGTCGAGATCGTCGAGATGCGACATGCGGGTCAGTGTACTCCTGCGAGGAGGGATTCCACCGCGCCGCGACCCGGGACGACGAGGCCCGGAGCCAGCTCGCCAAGCGGCTCCAGGACGAACCGGCGCTCGTGCAGGCGCGGGTGCGGCAGCGTGAGTCCCGGCTCGTCCACCGCGTCGTCGCCGTAGAGAAGAAGGTCGAGATCGAGCGTCCGCGGGCCGTGCTCGCCGGAGATCCGGACGCGGCCGAAGCGCTGCTCGATCTCGAGCAGGCGGTCGAGCAGCTCTCGCGCCGAAAGGGTCGTGTCCAGCGCGACGACGCCGTTGAGGAACAGCGGCTGCTCGCCGACTCCGACCGGCTCGGTCTCGCGCAGCGTCGACAGGTCCGCGACCTCGATCCCCTCGTCGGCGCCGAGCGCTTCGACGGCTGCGCGGATCGTTGCTTCACGATCGCCGAGATTCGCGCCGAGGCCGACGTAGGCCGTCGTCACGGTCTCGTGACGGTGGCTGCCACCGTGCCTTCGAGGCCGGCCGGGCGCACCTCGGGCTTGCGGACGCGTACGCGCACGCTCTCCGGCGAGAAGCGCCGCTCGAGCTCGTCGGCGACGGCGGACGCCAGCGCCTCGAGCAGGGCGAATTGCTGCGCGTCGGAGACCTCCCGCACCGTGCGCGCGACCTCGACGTAGTCGACCGCGTCCTCGAGCCGGTCGCTCGTCCCGCGCTCCCCCACCTCGAGCTCCACGTCGAAGACGAAATGCTGGCCGCGCTCGCGCTCCTCCTCGTGCACGCCGTGCCGCCCGAACACGCGCAGGTCCCGTACCTCGACGGCGATCACGCGACCGCCGCTGCGACTGTCAGGGCATCCACGTGGGGCTTGACGTCGTGGACGCGCAGGATCGTCGCGCCCCGCTCGAAGGCGGCGACGGCCGCTGCCACGCTCGCGCCGAGGAGGTCGTCCGAGCCCGTGAGCGTGCGGAGAGAGCTCTTGCGCGAGAAGCCGACGAGCACGGGCCGGCCGAGCGCGAGCAGGACGTCGAGGCGGCGCACGAGCGCGAGGTTGTGCGGCACGGTCTTGCCGAAGCCGATCCCGGGGTCGAGGCAGATCCGCTCCTCCGGGATCCCCTGCTCGACGGCGAAGGCGAGGCGTTCCTCGAGGAAGGCCGCCACCTCGCCGGCGACGTCGCGGTAGCGCGGCTCCTGTTGCATCGTGCGCGGCTCGCCCCGCATGTGCATGAGGCAGAGATACGCGCCCGCCTCGGCGACCACGCCGGCGAGCTCGGGCTCGCCCCGGAGCGCCGTGACGTCGTTGACGAGGATCGCGCCGCGGGTGAGCGCCTCGCGCGCCACGGCCGCCTTCGAGGTGTCGATCGAGAGCGGCAGCTCGCCGCCCAGCCGGCCGAGCACCGGCACGACGCGCCGCAGCTCCTCGTCTGCGGAGACCCCGGCCGAGCCCGGCCGGGTCGACTCGCCGCCGACGTCGACGACCGCAGCTCCGTCCGCGACCATGCGCCGCGCCGCAGCCGCCGCGACGTCGGGATCGAGGTGGACGCCGCCGTCGGAGAACGAGTCCGGGGTCACGTTCACCACGCCCATCACCGACGGCCGCGGGAAGCGCTTTTCGATCGCAATCACGCCGGAACTAAAGCACCGGTTCGTCCGTGCCGACATACCGGCTGCGATGATCGACGACCGCCTACTCGGGCACTGGGAGCGCGAGCACGCCGCGCGCGCCCGGCTGCGCGACTCCCTGCCGGCCTCCTGGCGAAACGACCCGCGGCCGGACATGGACGTCGTGCGCGAGCTCTACATCGAGGCGATGCTGCGGCTCAAGCGGCCCGACGAGCCGCAAATCCGCTCGCTCGCGATCGGCGACGACGACCGCTAGGAAGGGTCCGGGCGGCCGCCGAGGCGACCGCCCGCTGCAAGACCTTTAGCGTCCTCGCGCGGCGAGGTGCTGCAGCGCACCGCCGAGGCGAGACGCTGTCTTCACGCTTGGATGGATCGAAGAGGCGCAGTCGGGGTTGACCCCGAGAGCGTCGAACAGCGGCGTACCGCCGGTTTTCGTCAGATCGAGAGCCGTCGTGGATCCGAAGGTGGTGGGGTCGGCGGGAACCCCATAGACGTAGCCGGACGATCCGCTGGTCGCTGCGCCGTACTGGCTGACAGGCTCGGTCGTGTACGCCAGGCAGCCGACGATTACGACGGCCTCGTCGGTCGAAAGCTTCTTGACCGCCTTGAGCTGCTTCTGCAGCGTGGCCACCTTCTTCGAGAGCGCCCTGAACTGGGCCGCGGTCGGGCCGGAGCGTGTCGACCCGCCCGGCGCAGCCGCCACGTACATCACTCCCGCAACCGCAGCGGCCGCGAGCAGCATCAGAAACCGTGTCATGAAATCCCTCCTGTCTCAGGTTGCCGTCGTGTTCAGGGGCTCATCCGGCCGGCGAGCCGCCGGGCGAGCCGTACCTCCGCCGAGCGAAGAACCTCTCTCACCTGCACCGGGCCGGTGAGCGTGAGCGTGATCTCGTTGCGCCCGGTTCCGAATGCCAATATGTCGATCTCGATGGGCACCGACGAGGAGCCCGACTTCACCGCGAAGACCGCTCGAAAGCCCTGCGTGAGCTTCGCCACGTGCGGGAAGGCGGTTCGGCCGAACGAGACGAGCTTGCCGGTCGAGCCCAGGGACTTCACGAAGCCCCGGCGCAGGCACGGCACCACCTGCGGCGCGAGGATGGTGCGCTGCCAGTCACGCCGCACCATGTCCGCCGTCCGCAACACCTGCGCCTCGTTGTCGATCTCGAAGCCCGGTTGGCGCCAGACGCTCTCGGCCGCGCCGATCAGGACGAGATCGTTCTGCTTCGGCTTGTAGGAGCAGGGCAGCGCCGAGGAGACATCCGGCTTCCTCGCTCCGCCCTGCCAGCCCTTGCCGACGTCCGCCCGCCGCAGCACTTCCGCCTTCGCCTTGGCCCGGCCGGCGGCGGTGTACGCGATCTTCTCCTTGCTCGGGCTCGAGGCCCAGGCGGCGCCGGCGGCCACCAGCACGACCGCGATCGACCCGCAGACGAGAGCCCCACGATGCTTCACACCACGAACCTACACCCGTGCCCGGCCGACCGCACTCCGCTCAGCCCGGCTAACGCCCCTAGCTGTTGGCTGGATCCGGGCCCTGCATGGCCGATCCCGGCAGCGGGAACGGGCGCGGGCGCGGCTGGCGCTGGCGCTTGGGCTCTTCCTCCGGCTGCGGCAGCTCCGGCTCGGCCGGCGCCTCGTCGGGGAAGACACTCGCTTCGTCCTCGCCGGCGAGCAGCCGCTCGTACTGATCCCGGTCGATCGTCTCGCGTTCGATCAGGATGGCGGAAATCTTGTGGAGCTCGTGCATGTGCTCGCGCAGCACGGCGAGCGCGAGCTCGTGTGCCTCCTCGATCACGCGCCGGATCTCGTCGTCGATCTCGCGCGCGATCTCCTCGGAGTAGTCGGCCTCGGCGCCGTAGTCGCGGCCGAGGAACGGCTGGTCGTGGCCGCGGCCGAGCACCCGCGGGCCGAGCTTCTCGCTCATGCCGAAGCGCATGATCATCTGCTTCGCGGTCTGCGTGACCTTCTCGAGGTCGTTCGCGGCGCCGGTCGTGACCTCGTGGAAGACGATCTCCTCCGCGGCGCGGCCGCCGAGCGTCATCCCCATCTGGTGCATGAGCGCCGTGCGGGTCGTGAGGTACCGGTCCTCGGTCGGCAGCGAGATCGTGAGGCCTAGCGCCTGGCCGCGGGAGACGATGGTGATCTTGTGGACGGGGTCGGTGTGCTCGAGGAAGTGGCCGACGAGCGCATGCCCCATCTCGTGGTAGGCGGTGATCTTGCGCTCGTGCTCCGACAGGAGGCGTGCCTTCTTCTCCGGGCCGGCCACGACGCGCATGATCCCCTCCTCCAGCTCTTCCTGCTCGATGATCTTCTTGCCGCGGCGCGCAGCGAGCAGCGCGGCCTCGTTGACGAGGTTCGCGAGGTCGGCGCCGGTGAAGCCGGGCGTGCCGGCGGCGAGCGTGCTGAGGTCGATCTCGGGCGCGAGGGGCTTGCCCTTCGTGTGCACCTCGAGGATCCGCTGGCGGCCGACGCGGTCGGGCCGGTCGACGACGATCTGGCGGTCGAAGCGGCCGGGGCGCAGCAGCGCCGGGTCGAGGATGTCGGGCCGGTTGGTGGCGGCGATGAGGATGATGTTGTCCTTCATCTCGAAGCCGTCCATCTCGACGAGCAGCTGGTTCAGCGTCTGCTCGCGCTCGTCGTGGCCGCCGCCGAGGCCGGCGCCGCGATGGCGGCCGACCGCGTCGATCTCGTCCATGAAGACGATGCACGGCGACGCCTGCTTCGCCTGCTCGAACAGGTCGCGCACGCGGGAGGCGCCGACGCCGACGAACATCTCGACGAAGTCGGAGCCCGAAATGCTGAAGAACGGCACGCCGGCCTCGCCCGCGACCGCGCGCGCGAGCAGCGTCTTACCGGTGCCGGGAGGCCCGTAGAGCAGGACGCCCTTCGGAATGCGCGCGCCGAGCGCCTGGAACTTCTTGGGGTTCTCGAGGAACTCCTTGATCTCCTGGAGCTCCTCGACCGCCTCGTCCACGCCGGCGACGTCCTTGAAGCCGATCTTGGGCGAGTCGGGCGTCATCCGCTTCGCGCGCGACTTGCCGAAGCTCATCACCTTCGAGCCGCCGCCCTGCACCTGGTTCATGAGGAAGATCCAGAAGCCGAACAGCAGGACGAACGGCAGCAGCCCGGTGAGGATCGACCACCACGGCGACGAGCCGACGCCCTTCGAGTTGAACGTAACACTGTTGTCGACCATCGCCTTCTCGAGCGCCGCCTCGGACTGCGGCGTCGCGTAGTGCACGCTCCATTTCTCGCCGTTGATCATGGCCGTGACCGACTGCTTGTTCGGATCGATCACGACGTCCTTCACCGTCGAAGCCGCCCCGGGCGCGGCGACCTGCGTGTAAAGGTCCGACGTCTGGTGCTGCACTACCTTGCCCCCGTGGCCGCCGAGCGTCTGCAGGGCCAGCCAGACGAGCGCCGCGATGATGACGAGGGGGAAGAGCGCGCTACGGAAGAAACGATTCACAGGCTGTCGCGTTTGAGGGTACCAGCGGTATGCCCCTTCAACGGGGTGGCGGGCCCCCGGGCTACGCGCGTTCCAGCACGAGTGACTCGTCCAGCACGCCGACGTACGGGAGGTTCCGATACCGCTCGGCGAAGTCGAGCCCGTAGCCGATGACGAAGCGGTTCGGGATCTCGAATCCCGTGTAGCGCACCGCGACGTCGATCTCGCGGCGGTCCGGCTTCGTCAGGAGCGCGCACACCTCGAGCGACGCCGGTTCGCGCGCCTCGAGGTTGCGCACGAGGTACGAGAGCGTCAGGCCCGAGTCAATGATGTCCTCGACGACGAGCACGTGGCGCCCCTCGATGTTGATGTCGAGGTCCTTGAGGATCCGGACGACGCCCGAGGAGTCGGTCGAGGCGCCGTAGCTCGAGATCGCCATGAAGTCGATCTCGCAGGGCACGGTCAGGTGGCGCATCAGGTCGGCGAGGAAGAAGACCGCGCCCTTGAGGACGCCGACGAGGAGCAGGTCGCGCCCCGCGTAGTCGGACGAGATCTCGGCGCCGAGCTCCGCGATGCGGCGCTGCAGCGGCTCCTCCTCGATCAGGACCTCGGTCACCGCGCGTTCCAGCTCAGTTGCGGACAGCTTCCACCTCCGGATGCTCGACGATGCCGGGCACGGCCACGACCTCGTCGCCGCGCACGACGAGCGGCCACGCCTCCCGCTCCGAGCGCGGCACCTTCGCGTCGACGAACACGTCCTGGATCTTCCGCCTCCTACCAGCCAGCCGGTCGCCGGGCCTCCATCCGCGCACTCTAAGGCCTTGGAGCTCGGAGCGGATGGTCCACTCGCCCCAGCGGATCTCTCCCGCCAGCTCGACCGGCCCGCGCTCGAGCCAGAGCCGCTCGTGCTCGCGCACCGCCTGCACGCCGCCGCCGAGGTCGACGCGCTTCGAGGCGGCCGGCGCCGCGAGCAGCTCGGCCAGTGCCGGCGGCAGCGTCGCCCGCGTGTCGAGGGCGCGCAGGAGGTTCTCGGCGGCGGCCGGGTGGAGACGGCGCAGCAGCGGCAGGATCTCGTCGCGGATCAGCCCGCGCTTCGTCTCGGCGTTCGAGGCGTCCACGCGGAACTCGAGGCCGGCCTCCCGGCAGTACGCCTCCGTCTCCTCCCGCCAGAGCGGCAGGAGCGGGTGGACGACGCCGTCGCCGCCGCGGGGCGCGATGCCGGTCGCCGCGCCGCGCGAGACGAGGCGGTAGAGGATCGTCTCCACCTGGTCCGACGCGGTGTGGCCCGTCGCACGCACTTTGTGACTACTTGCCACTTGCCGGCGCTGGTCGCGGAGGTGGGCCTCGGTGAGGCCGCGGCCGTCGCGCTCGACCACCTCGGCGCCGAGAGCCTCGGCGCAGAAGCGGGCGTCCTCGTCGGAGTCGGCGCCGCGGAGCTTGTGGTTCACGTGCAACGCCGAGACGCGGTAGGCGAGCGACCCGAGCAGGTGCCAGAGACACGTCGAGTCGGCGCCGCCCGAGACGAGGCAGGTGACGTCGCCGCCCGCCGGGATCAGGTCGTGCTCGCGGACGAACCGCTCGACTCGCGCCCGCAACTCCTCCATCCACCGATTCTGCCTCGAACTCGCATCGAAACGAAGCACGGGCCGCCCGGCCGCGCTGGTCGGCGCGATCCGGCGTCCTCAGTCGCGCGGATAGCGCTGCTATTCACGCTCCCTGCGTCCTTGTCTTCGCACTCGACCATCGCACCCGGTCAGCGCGTGATCATTCCGAAACGAGTTCTAGAACACGAGCGACCTGTAGGTGAGCTCCCGCGTCATCCCGACCGAGTCGTAGAGCCGCAGCGCGGGCGTGTTCTCGGGCCGCACGAAGAGGCAGACAGACGGCACCTCCTGCAGAAGGAGCCGGCAGAGGTCCGAGAGCGCCCGCCGTGCGTGGCCCTGCCGGCGCGCCTGCGGGTCGACCCACACCTGCTGGAGCTGCACCGCCGCAGGCGTCCACGCCGAGGCCTCGGCCTTGAACAGGATCACCCCCTGCTCGAGCCAGATCCAGGAGCGGCCCTCCTCGACCTGGCGGCGCGTACGCCAGCGGAAGCCCTCGGCGTCGTGGTCGAGCGGGTCGACTCCGATCTCCTCGCGATGCGCCGCCGCGCACGCCGGCACCAGGAGCTCGAGGTCGAGCAGCCTCGCGGGGCGAAGGCCGCTCTCTCCCGGCTCCGGCGGCTCGCGCAGCGCGTAGACCGGCTGGCCGGGCCGGTCGTCGCGCGGCTGCGGCATCCGCCGCCGCGCCGCCTCCCAGAGCTCGCTCACGGCCCCCTCCTCGCCGATAACCATGCGCGCGCCGCTCCGAGACGCCGCCTGCGCGAACGCCTCGCAGCCGGCGCCGGAGGGGACGACGTTGGCGCCCATGTGGCAGAGCGCCTCCAGCCGCCCGTCGTCCCGAGCGACGGCCGAGAAGCGTCCGATCCCACGCCGCGCGATGTCCTCGAGGAAGACGCGCTCGACCGGCTCCTGGGCGCAGAAGTCGAGCACCTGGTCGAGCGAGGGCGCGACGGTTGCGGACACGGCCGGCTTGTTCTACCCGGTTAGAGTCGCCTGATGCCGATCCACCTTCGCGCCGAGCCCGGCGACTACGCCGAAGCCGTCCTCCTGCCCGGCGACCCGCTGCGGGCCAAGTACATCGCCGACACCTATCTCGACAAGGTGCAGCAGGTGAACGGGGAGCGCGGCCTCCTCGGCTTCACCGGCGCCTGGGAGGGGAAGCCCGTCTCCGTCCAGGGCACCGGGATGGGTTGTCCCGGCGCGACGATCGTGTTCGAAGAGCTGATCCAGCTCGGCTGCAAGCGGCTGATGCGAGTGGGCACCTGCGGCGGCCTGCAGCCGCACCACGCTCTCGGGGATCTCATCGTTGCGCTCACGGCGGTGCCGGCGGACGCGACTGCGAGACACCTCGTCGGCGGCGAGCCGCACTGCCCCACCGCCTCCTGGGATCTGATCCACGGCGCCGTCCACGCGGCGAAGGAGCTCGGACAGCCGATGCACGTCGGCGCGGTCGCCACCAGCGACGTCTTCTACAACCCCGACCAGGGGCAGCTCGAGCGCTGGTCGAGCCGCGGAGTGCTCGGCGTCGAGATGGAGGCGGCTGCGCTGTTCACCGTCACGGCGATCGGCGGTATCGGGCAGGTCGAGGGCATCGAGGGCGGCTGCCTCCTCACCGTGTCCGACATCGTGGTCGAGGGCGAGTTCAGACGGATCACGGACGAGGAGCTCCGCGCCGCCGTCGACCGGATGACACGGGTCGCGCTCATGACCGTCACCTCCGATTAGCGCCCGAGAGAACCTCTTCCTCGTCAACCCGGCGTCGGCCAACGGCGCCACCGCGAAGCGCTGGCCGGACCTCAAGCGGCGCGCCGAGGAGCTCGGGCTGCGCGGCGAGGAGGTGCTGTCGGAGTTCCCCGGTCACCTCGCGCAGGCCGCCGGCGAGGCGCAGGACTCGCTGCTCGTCGTCGTCGGCGGCGATGGAACCGTCAACGAGGTCGTGAACGCGGTCGCCGGCACCGGCGCCGAGATCGCGGTGCTGCCGGCGGGCACGGGCCAGGACCTGGCGCGCAGCCAGGGCATCCCGAGCGACTTCGACGACGCCGTGCGCGTCGCGCTCGCAGGCGAGACTCGCGTGATCGACGTCGGCCGGGTCGGGCTCGCCGGGGGCGAGAGCCGCCTCTTCGCGAACGTCGGCTCCGCGGGGATGAGCGGCGCCGTCGCCCGGCGGGCGAACTCGATGAGCAAGCGGCTCGGCGGCAAGGCGACCTTCTTCTACGCACTGACCCGCGAGTTCCTCGCCTGGAAGAACACGCGCGTCACGGTGGAGCTGGAGGACGGCGCTCGGCGGGAGGGCGCCATGCACGACGTAATCGTCGCCAACGGCCGCTGGCACGGAGGCGGGATGAAGCTCGCGCCGGACGCGCGGCAGGACGACGGCCTCTTCGACGTCGTCCTGATCGGCGACGTGAACAAGCTCGACTTCCTCACGACGGCGCCGAAGCTGTACAGCGGCAAGTACCTCGCGCACCCCAAGGTCGAGCTGCTGAGGTCTTCGTCCCTGGCGATCAGCTCCGACGAGGAGCTCCCGCTCGAGGTCGACGGTGAGCCGATCGGGACGACGCCGGCGCGGTTCGAGGTCGTGCCGGCGGCGCTCCGGCTACGGGTGCCTTCCGGCTAGCGGGAACTCAGGGCAGCTTCGGCTTCGGCGACTTCGAAACCGCGGAGGCCTTCGGCGTCCGCGCGCGGCGCGCCGACGAGGTCTTGCGCGCAGGCTTCGCTTTCGCCATTCCGTCGACCTTCTTCTCGAGCGCGGTCAGCCGCTTCTCGATCTCCTCGAAGCCGCGCGTACGCCGCTGCAGGTCGTCGACCCGGTCGCCCAGCGCCTTGAGCGCCTGGTACGCCTTCTCGGCGCCCGGCGCCTCAGAGATCCGCTGGATGGCTCCCTCGCTGAGGTCCGTCAGCCGGGCCAGCAGATCTTTGGTCTGATCAGCCATCGCTCCTCCTCGGTCGCTCCGCCGCGACCATATCGAGTGCGGCAGCCAGAGCGCGCAACGTCTCTCCCGCGCCGGCGTCGATCACGAGCTCGGCGCGCGAGTCCCAGGGCGTGCCGCCGCGGTTGACGATCGCGAGGGCCCCGCCCGCCGCGAGCGTCTCCCCCGGCAGCCCTGCGACCGGATGTACCTCGAGCGACGAACCGACGACGAGGAGGAGACCCGCCTCGGCCGCCAGCTGCTGGGCCCCCTCGATCGCGTCCGCGGGCAGCAGCTCGCCGAACATCACGACCCCGGGCTTCAGCACCTCCCCGCACTCCGGGCACGGCGGCAGCGGCAGCCCCGCGGCGGCAGCCTCCATCGGGACGCGCACACCGCAATGGATGCACTCGGCGGCGCGCAGCGAGCCGTGCACCTCGACGATGTCCCGCGAGCCGGCGGCCCGGTGCAGGCCGTCGACGTTCTGCGTCACGAGGGCACGGATCCAACCGCGCTCCTCGAGCTCGGCCAGCGCCCGGTGGCCGTCGTTAGGCTGCGCCTGCGAGAGCGCGTCGAGCCGTCGCCCGTAGAACTCCCACACGCGGGCCGGGTCGCGGCGGAAGGCGTCGATGTGGCCGACCTCCATCGGGTCGTATCTCGCCCAGATGCCCTCCGCCGAGCGAAAGTCCGGGATCCCGGACTCCGTGCTGATCCCCGCGCCGGTGAGGACGACGCACGGGCGCCTATCCCACACCAGCTCGGCCAGACGCTCGACGGACACGGCCGGATAGTGCCCGTTGGGGAGGAGCGACGGTCATGCCCGCAAGGACGTGACCGCCGCTCCGGGGGAAAGTGTCAGCCGAGACGCACGTGGTAGGCGGTGAGCAGCCGGGTCGAGACGCCTCCCACGATCCGCTCGCCGGGCTTGCTCGCCCGCGCGAAGATCGTGAGCAGCTGCTGCCGCCGGGCGGCCGGGAAGCCGCTCATCCGGTTGAGTGTCATCGTCGCCATGCCGTCCGCGCCGGTGGTCGCGTTCCCCGTCGTGAACTGGTTGAACGGAACGGGGGTGCCGTACGCCGCCGCGCCCTGGACCGGGCGACCGCCGCAGGCGGTGACACGGAAGCGGAGTTGGACGGTCGAGGTCGAGCGCGTGACCGTGCCCGGAGTAATCGCCTCCGAGTCGATGAGCAGCCGGGCCGGCGGCGCGAGGTCGGCGATCTGGATCGTCCCGGTGCCCGCGGGGCAGCCGGTCGCCGCGGCCACCGCAGTCACGACCGCCGTCGGCACTGACGTCGCCTGGCCGGACGTGTTGTCGCTGTTCGTCGCCGTGACGGTGACCCGGAGCGTGTGCCCCACGTCGGCGGACGCGACGGTGTAGTCCTGCGTCGTGGCGCCCGCGATCGCCGCACAGTTGTCGCCGTTCGTGTCACATCGGCTCCACGCGTACGTGAACTTGGTCGTGCTGTCCGTACCGGTCCACGTGCCCTGGCTCGCGGTCAGCTTCGACCCTTCCTGCGCCGTCCCCGAGATCGTCGGCGTGGCCGTGTTCGTCGGCGCGGCCTGGGTTGCGGCACGCCCGGTGTGCGGGCTCCCGAAGACTGCACCGATCGCAGTCGCGGCGACGGCCATTGCCACCGCAGCAAGCCAGCGCTTCCTGAGTGAATCGAGCAGTGTCATCTATCCCCCTTGGCTGATGGATCGGATAGCGATAGGGATAGCGCCGCGGGTGTTAGGAGCGGGTAATTGATACTGGCACCCGTGGAAGGCTTTACGTTCTCCGTTCCGGTCCGCGTCCGCTTTGCGGAGACGGACGCCCAGGGCGTCGCACACAACGCCGCCTATCTCGTCTGGTTCGAGATCGCGCGGGTCGAGTACCTGCGCGCCTTCACCGGGGGCTACCAGGCGCTGCGGGATCAGGGCATCGAGGCGCTCGTCCTCGCGTCGCTCTGCCGCTACCGGGTGCCGGCGCGATTCGACGACGAGCTCGTCGTCCACACGCGCTGCGTCGGCCTGCGCGGGGCCCGCTTCCGCTACGAGTACGCGATCGCCCGCGGGGACGAGCTCGTCGCGGACGGGCACACCGAGCATGCCTGCGTCGACGCGACCACCTTCCGCCCCACGCGGGTGCCCGACTGGCTCGCCGAGGCGATCGGCGCCGCCGAGGCGGGCGCCGCTACCCCTTCGGCGTGAAGATCTCGCGCGCGATCACGAGCCGCTGAATCTGCGACGTCCCCTCGTAGATCTGGAACAGCTTCGCGTCGCGCATGAGCTTCTCGACCGGGTACTCCTTGATGTAGCCGTAGCCGCCGAACACCTGGACGGCGTCGGTCGTGACCTTCATCGCCGTGTCGGCGGCGAAGCGCTTCGCGAAGGAGGAGGCGAGAGTCGCCTCGCGGCCGATGCCCTGATCGAGCAGCCATGCCGCCTGCCAGCAGAGGAGGCGCGCGGCCTGGATCTCGGTCGCCATGTCGGCGACCATGAAGCCCACGGCCTGGTGCATCGCGATCGGGAGCTCGAAGGTCACGCGCTCCTTCGCGTACTCGCGGGCGTGCTCGTACGCAGCCTGCGCGACGCCGACGGCGCCGATCGCCGTTCCCGGCCGCGTGAAGTCGAGCGTCGCCATCGCGATCTTGAAGCCGTCTCCCTCCTCGCCCAGGCGGTTTTCCACGGGCACACGCACGTCGTTGAGCGCGAAGGCCGACGTGTCGGTCGCACGCTGGCCCATCTTCTCGAGGTGCTTCTCGATCGTCACGCCGGGCAAGTCCATCGGCACGACGAAGGCCGACATGCCGCGGTGACCCTTCGCCGGATCGGTCTTCGCGAAGACGACCGTCCAGTCCGCGTAGCCGGCGTTCGTGATGAAGGTCTTCGAGCCGTTGAGGACGTACTCGTCGCCGTCCCGCACGGCCGACGTCCGCAGCGCCGCGACGTCGGAGCCGGCGCCGGGCTCCGAGAGGCCGAACGAGCAGAGGATCGGCGACTCGATCAGCGGCGGAAGCCAGCGCGCTTTCTGCTCGGGCGAGCCGAAGCCGATCACCGGGCCGGCGCCGAGGCCGTTCGCCGTGATCGACGTGCCGATGCCCGAACAGCCCCAGTAGAGCTCCTCGCCGACGAGGATGCCCTCGAACGTCGAGAGCCCCGGGCCGCCGTACTCCTCCGGTACGTGCAGGTTCATCAGGCCGAGCTCGTGCGCCTGCGCGATCAGCTCGGCGGGATGGCGCATCTCCGCGTCGGCCTCGGCCTCATGCGGCCGGATCTCGCGGTCCGCGAAGGTGCGCGCCAGCCGGCGCAACTCTGTCTGCTCCTCCGTCAGGGCGAAGGAGACGCCCGCCGCCGTGCTCTCGTCGATCGCGACCATCGAAGGCCTCCACAGGACTTGATTGACTGTTCAGTCAAAGTTTACCGCCGGGCCTGAGACCGGCTGGAACCGTACGATGCGGGCATGGCGACGACCGCGAAGAGGACCGAGCTCGACCCGCGCGACTTCCTCGCGCTCGACGCCCTCCTCTCCGACGAGGAGCGCGCGATCCGCGACACGGTGCGCCGGTTCGTGGCCGAGCGGGTCAAGCCGTACGTCGGCGAATGGTTCGAGCGCGGCGAGGTTCCCGCGGAGTTGATCCCGGAGCTCGCGCGGCTCGGTCTCTTCGGGATGCACCTCGAGGGCTACGGGCTGCCCGAGGCGAGCTCGGTCATGTACGGCCTCGTCTGCCAGGAGCTCGAGGCCGGCGACGCCGGGATCCGCAGCCTCGTCTCGGTTCAGGGTTCGCTCTCGATGTACGCGATCTGGAAGTGGGGCTCGGAGGAGCAGAAGCAGCGCTGGCTGCCGCCGATGCACGCCGGGGAGAAGATCGGCTGCTTCGGGCTGACCGAGCCCGACGCGGGCTCCGACCCCGGGTCGATGCGCACGACGGCGAAGCGCGACGGCTCGGACTGGATCCTGAACGGCACGAAGATGTGGATCACGAACGGCACGATCGCCGACGTCGCCGTCGTCTGGGCCCGCACCGAGGGCGGCGAGATCAACGGCTTCCTCGTCGAGAAGGACATGCCCGGATTCGAGGCGCCGCTCATGCACCACAAGCTCTCGCTGCGGGCGTCGGTCACGTCCGAGCTCGTCCTGCGCGACGTCCGCGTGCCGGAGGAGAACCGCTTCCCCGAGGTGAGCTCGCTGCGCGGGCCGCTCTCGTGCCTCAACGAGGCACGCTTCGGGATCGTGTTCGGCGTCGTCGGCTCGGCGCGCACCTGCCTCGAGACCGCGCTGGACTACGCGAAGGAGCGGATCGTGTTCGGCAAGCCGATCGCCGGCTACCAGCTCACACAGCAGAAGCTCGCCGAGATGGCGCTCGAGGTGAACCGCGGCGCGCTCGTCGCCCTCCACCTCGGCCGCATGAAGGACGAGGGGACGCTGCGCCCGGAGCACGTGTCGATGGGGAAGATGGGCAACGTCCGCGGCGCGCTCGACGTCGCCCGCACCGCACGCTCGATCCTCGGCGGCAACGGCATCACGCTCGAGTATCCGGTGATCCGGCACATGAACAACCTCGAGACCGTGCTCACCTACGAGGGCACGCACGAGGTGCACACGCTCACCGTCGGCAAGGCGCTGACGGGCGAGAACGCGTTTCGGTAAGGCCGGTAGCAGCCACCGTCAAGTCTCTGTCACGTCTCCGTGCCGAGACAGGGGCTCGAGCAAGCGGCCCGCGACGAACGCGCGACGGAGTTGTGACGGTTTCTTGTTGGTGGCTGCTACCGGTCTGCGCGCGTTGGAGCCAGCGGGATTCCGTCCTAAGATCGGAGCGTGCGCGCCCTCCTCTGTGTTGCCCTGCTGCTCGGGCTCGCCGGTTTCGCGGCTGCCTCGACGTCCGGCAGCCCGGTCTTCCGGCGCGCGGACGGCAGCGCGATCGTCTTCCCGCCGGGCGTGCGAGCGTGGTGCGACCGGACCGGCCTCATCGTGGTCAGCCTCGGACGGACCCGGCAGTCACACTGGGAGCTCGACGTCGCACGGAGGAACCTCCGTCCGGGTCGCATCATCCGGTTCAGCTGGCTCCACGAGCGCGGCGTCGTCATCTTCGTCTACGACGCGACGACGCGGAACGAGGCTTCCCAGGGCGGCGAGGGCTCGCGTGGGACCGTCACGCCGCGGCGCGCGACCTGCAAGCGCGGGGGCGCCCTCGCGATCGGCCTGTCCGGCAAGATCGCGAGCGAGTTCTCGGACGGGACGCCGGTGCGGGTCTCGGGCACCTATCGCGGCCGGGTCGGCCCACCGCCCGGCCGGTAGCAGCTACGAGAGGCCGGGCCCCTCGGGCGGCGGGAGCGGGCTCTGCGGCAGGCCGCCGCGCGGCTCGCCCTCGTTGTAGGCCGACGGGGCCACGTCGTTCGGGCCCTCGGGGTAGAAGACGCTCGCGAGGCGCTGGATCTGGGGCCGCCCCGGCCCGAGCTCGTACTGGCCGCCGCCGTACATCCGGATCCCGCGCTCCTCGCACGCCTCGATCGTCTCGAGCAGCCCCCGCACCGTCCCGAACCGAGACGGCTTGATGTTGAGCCAGCGCGGCTCGAGCGACAGCCCATCGAGATCGCTCAGGGAGTGCACCGGCGCGTCGAAGCTGAGTCGGTCCTCCGCGCCGGCGAGCGCCTCCAGCAAGCCGTCCTCCAGCCACGCGTCCTCGACAATGACGTCCGGGAGCTCCTCGACGACTGCGCGGTACAGCTCCGGATCGGGCGCCAGGTCGACGCTCGTGCCGCGGTAGTACGCCTTCAGGTCGACGACGCGGACGCGGTCGAGCTCGCGCAGGCGCCCGAGGAGCGCTCGGTCCCAGTCCGTCTCGGCGTCGAGCTTGAACTCGAGCCCGGGCGCGACCTCGAGCCACCGCTCCGGCGCCGCGCGGGTCGAGACGACGAAGCGGACCGGGCGCTCCTCGCGCGCGAGGGCCGCGCCGAGGCCGAGCTCGCCCTGGCGCAGCGCGAGGTCGAGGGCAGCGCTTTCGAACGCCCAGCGCCGGTACCCCTCGGACAGCTCCTCGAAGTCGTCGAGCCGGCGTGAGAAGTCCTCGAGGCTCCATGTTCCCGCGAGCATGAGGTCGTCCGGCACGCCGTCGTGCAGCTCGGCCTCGTACGTGACGTCCTCACCCTCGCCGGCCGCCCCGTCGCCGTGCAGCACGACCGTGGTCGTGACCCGGGTCCAGCCCGACGGCGTGCTCGACTCGCGCCGCTGGAGCGCGTACTCGTCCACCTTGACCTCCAGCGTCGCCAGCCGGTCCCAGAGCGCCATACTCCGAGCATATGAGGCTGAGCCTCCTCGGTAGCGCGGTGGCCGCTCTCGTCCTCGCCGCCACCGCCGCGGCCGGTCTGCCGAGGGCGGGCGCCCTCGTCCCAGGACGCTCGCTTGGCGGCGTCCGGCTGGGCGAGTCTCCGCAGGCCGTCCTCGCCGCGCTCGGCCGCTCCCACGGCGACTGCCGGGGCTGTGCGCACCCGACGTGGTACTTCACGTACCGGCCCTTCGACAGGCACGGCCTCGCGGTCGAGTTCGCGGCCGGCCGCGTCTCCGGCGTCTACACGGTCTGGCGCCCGGCGGGCTGGCACGCGCCGCGCGGGCTCCGCTTCGGCGCGACGCCGCTCGACGTGCACCGGCGCGCCGGCGCGCTGGGCACGATCCCCTGCTCGGGCTACGACGCGCTCGTCCGCGACTCCGCGCACGCCCGCACGGTCTACTACCTGTACGGCGCCCGGCTGTGGGGCTTCGGCCTCTTCCGCCGCGGCGCCGCCCCGTGCCGATGATCGAGCTCGAGGACGTCGAGCGCGCGGCGCAGCGGCTCGCGGGCGTCGCACACCACACGGCGGTCCTCACGTCGCGGACGCTCGACGAGCGCACCGGCGCCCGCGTGCACGTGAAGGCGGAGTGCTTCCAGCGCGGCGGCGCCTTCAAGTTCCGCGGCGCGTACAACAAGATCTCGTCCCTCGACGAGGACGCTCTGGCGCGCGGCGTGCTCGCCTACTCCTCAGGCAACCACGCGCAGGCGGTGGCCATCGCCGCGGCGCTGCTCGGCTCGCGGGCGACGATCGTCATGCCCGAGGACGCGCCGGCCGCGAAGCTCGACGCGACGCGCGGCTACGGCGCCGAGGTCGTGCCGTACGACCGCTGGACGGAGAGCCGCGAGGAGATCGGCGCGGCCCTCGCGGCCGAGCGCGGGCTCGAGCTCGTCAGGCCCTACGACGACCCGCTCGTGATGGCCGGCCAGGGAACGGTCGCGCTCGAGCTCCTCGAGCAGGCGCCCGAGCTCGACCTCCTGCTCGTGCCGGTCAGCGGCGGCGGGCTGATCGCCGGTTGCTCGACCGTCGCGAAGGCGCTGCGGCCGGGCATCCGGGTCGTCGGCGTCGAGCCGGAGGCGGGCGACGACACGCGCCGCTCGCTCGCGGCCGGCGAGCGTGTCCCAATCGACGTGCCGCGCACGATCGCCGACGGGCTGCAGGCGACGGAGCCGGGCGAGCTGACCTTCGAGGTGAACCGGAGCCGGGTGGACGAGATGGTCACGGTGAGCGACGAGGAGATCGTCGAGGCGATGGTCTTCCTGTTCGACCGGCTGAAGCTCGTCAGCGAGCCGAGCGGCGCCGTCGGTGTCGCCGCCCTGCTGAGCGGGAAGTTCGACGCGAACGGCGCGTCGGCCGGCGTGGTCGTCTCGGGAGGGAACGTCGGCGCAGCACGGTTCGCCGAGCTGGTGACTACGACTGCTGCAACCCGCGCAGGCTGACCTCGCACAGCGCCTTCTCGGCGGCGGCGACGTCGGCCTCGCCGGCGGGCAGGCGCCCGAGCACCCAGCCGGTGAGCAGCTCGTCGATGGAGCCGTAGACGACGGTCGCGGCGAACTGGGGGTCGATGTCGGGCCGGAACTCACCCCGCTCGATGCCGCGCTCGATCACCTGCTGGATCACCTCGATCGGCTGCGCGAGCTCGCCGATCCGGTCGGCCAGCTCCGGGCTGCGCCCGAACTCGCGGATCACGACGGTCACGACCTCCGGCAGGTGGAGCCAGGTGCGCAGCACGATCGCCGAGACGTGCCGCAGCTGGTCGGGAGCCGGCTCGTCGGTGTCCAGCACGCTCGCGATCCGCAGCTGCAGCAGGCTCCAGTTCTCGTGGAACACCGCCTCGAGGACGTCGTCCTTCGACTTGAAGTAGTGGTAGAGGAGCCCGTGCGCGACGCCGGCCTCCTCGGCGATGTCGCCGACCCGGCTCGCGTGGTATCCCTTGCGCGCGAACACGCGCACGGCGGCGTCGAGGAGTTGCCGCCGTTTGTCCTCCGCAGCTGCCGGCTTCGTCTCAACCAAGCCGACGGAGAGATTACTCCGGTTTCTTGCTGTCCGTCTCTTCCGGCTTCGGTGCGGCGATCTGGTTGACGGCCCCGGCGATACGCCCCACAGCGGACTGCAGCTCGCTCGGGATGATCCAGACCTTGTTCGAGTCGCCCTGCGCGATCTGCGGCAGCATCTGCAGGTACTGGTACGCGAGCAGCTCGGCATCCGGCTTCCCGTCGTGGATGGCCTGGAAGACGGTCTCGATCGCCTTCGACTGGCCCTCGGCCTGCAGCATCATCGACTCCCGCTGGCCCTGAGCCTTGAGGATCGCCGACTGCTTCTCGCCCTCGGCTCTGAGGATCGCCGACTGCCGCTCGCCCTCGGCCTGGAGGATCGTGGCCCGCTTGTCGCGGTCGGCGCGCATCTGCTTCTCCATCGCGTCCTGGATCGAGGCCGGCGGGTCGACCGCCTTCAGCTCGACGCGGTTGACGCGGATGCCCCACTTGCCCGTCGCGTCGTCGAGCACGCCGCGCAGCTCGGCGTTGATCGAGTCGCGCGAGGTGAGCGTCTTCTCGAGCGTCATCGTGCCGATCACGTTGCGGAGGGTCGTGACGGTGAGCTGCTCGATGCCCTGGACGTAGTTCGCGATCTCGTACGTCGCGTCCTTGGCGTCGGTGACCTGGAAATAGAGGACGGTGTCGATGTTGACGACGAGGTTGTCCTCGGTGATCACAGGCTGCGGCTGGAAGGAGACGACCTGCTCGCGCAGGTCGAGCAGCGGCCGGACGCGGTCCACGAACGGAATGACCAGGGCGAGGCCCGGCGTCAGCGTGCGCGAGTAGCGGCCGAAGCGCTCGACGACGCCCGCGCGCGCCTGCGGGACGATCCGGACCGTCCGCATCAGCGTGACGATCACGAACAGGAGGACGATTGCGATGACGATCCAGGCGACCATGCTGAGTTTGGGCTCCTATCTGTACACGAGCGCCGTGGCGCCCTGTATCTGCGCGACCTCGACCTCCGTGCCGGCCTCGAACACCTCTTCCGGCACGTAGGAGCGGGCGCTCCATTCCTCTCCACCGATCTTGACCCGTCCGCCCCGGCCGTCGACCTGCTGCAGGACGACCGCACGGGCGCCCTCGAGCGCGGCGGCGCCGGTGCGGATCGAGCGCGGCATCGTCAGGTGCCGGCGGGCGATGGGACGCAGAACCGCGACCGCGGCGAACGAGCCGAGCCCGAAGATGAGGATCTGCGCCCACACGGCGGCTCCGGCAGCCGCCGCAATGGTGGCGGCGACGGCGGCCAGCGCGATGGGCCCCAGGAAGAAGAGCCCGGGAGTGAAGATCTCGCCGACGGCGAGCAAGACGGCGAATACGGCCCAGGCGACCCAGGCGGGCATACGCGAAGACTACGCCCGGGGTCGGAGTATCGGAAGGAGATCGTTCAGCGTCTCGATCCGCGGCTCGAAGTCCGGGTTGCGTGCCTCGCGGTCGATGAGGATCGCTCGCATCCCGAGCGCGAGGGCGCCCTCGATGTCGTCGGCGATCGTGTCGCCGACCATGACGGCCCCGCCGGGCTCGACTCCGAGCAGCTCGAGCACCGCCCGGAAGATGGACGCGTGCGGCTTCGTGTGCCCGTGGTGGAAGGAGCTGATTCCCGCGTCGACCTCCAGGCCGTGGTGGCGCGCGAACTCGCGCACGTCGCGCGCGGAGTTCGAGACGAGGCCGATGCGGAGCCCCGCGGCGCGCAGCTCGGCGAGGACTGGAGCCGCGTCGTCGTAGAGCTCGAAGTGCTCGTGGCGCTCCCAGCCGCGCGTGATCTCGATCGCGCACTCGTAGGCGGAGTCGGCGTCGCCGCCCATCCCGCGCACGATCCGCTCGGTGAAGCGGAACCAGATCTCGTCGTCGTGCTCGAGCTCGGGATGGCGCCGCAGGTCGACGAGCGCGGCGTCGCGGGCGGGCTCGTAGCGGCTCGGGTCGAGCCGCAGGCCGTGGCGCTCGCCCGCACGGACGTAGCCTTCCGGGCCGAGCTCGGGCCCCGGCCGCGCGAGCGTGAAGTCGACGTCGAAGAGGACGGCCTTCAGCTCAGCCACTCGACCGTCTCCATGTGCTTCGACGTGTAGTCGCCGCCGCCGGCCCAGGCGATCGTCTGGACGATCGTCCAGCCGCGGGCGCGCTCGCGGTCGAGGCCGAGCTCGGAGCAGAGCCGGTCGAGCCGATAGAGCGCCTCCTGTCTCGAATGACCGAACTCGAAGCTGCGGACGATCGGCGCGACGGCGAACTCGCGCTCGGCGGCAAGCGGCTTCGGGTCGATCACGAGCCAGGGCTCCCGCTCGGCCGCGAGGACGTTGTCGCCGTGCAGGTCCTGGTGCACGAGCACGCGCTCCCCCTGCGTCGCCGCGAGCTCACGCGCCAGCTCGCCGACCTCGCCGTCGAGTGCCCACCACGCGACCTCGTCCTCGAGGGTGTGGAAGCCGGCGGCGTCGACCCAGAGGCGCGGCAGGAGCTCGATCAGGACGCCGAGCGGGTCGGCGGCGGCCCGGGAGAGGAACGTCCCCGGCTCGCAGCGCTCGAGCAGGAGCGCGTGCCGCTCGTCGTCGCGGCGCAGCAGCCGGATCGCGCCGTCGCCGTCCCAGCGCTCGAGCGCGTCGGCCTCCTCCTCCGACTCGCGGTGGGGGTCGGAGATCTTGAGCACGGCCGGCGTGCCGTCCGGCAACTCGGCGCGAAGAACGCAGAGCGAGGCCGCACCCGGAGGGTACGGGTCGCCGAGCTTCAGGCCCCAGTCGCGGGCGACGGCTGCGGCGAGCGGCACGGACATCCCCGCTACCCTATGGCGCGGTTTCGGGGTGTGGCGCAGCCTGGTAGCGCGCTCCGTTCGGGTCGGAGAGGTCCCCAGTTCGAATCTGGGCACCCCGATTTTCCTCTCCGGATACCTGCGGCGGGAGATTCCCACCGTATCCTCGTGCGCGTGGGGAAGCCGCCGCTCTCGCCCTATCCGCCCGACCTCGCCGACGACGCGGCGCCCGTCGTCGAGCTCGCCGACCTCGAGGACGCTGTCGCGACCGACCTCGACTGGGCGAACCGGTCGGCGCAACGGCTGGGCGCTCTGCGCGCCGAGGTCCGGCGCTGCCGGCTGACCGGCGCCGAGCTGGCCGAGGCGGCGCTGATCGATGTCACATTCACGGACTGCCGGCTCGACCTCGTCGGGTTGCGGATGGCGAAGCTCGAGCGGGTCGTCTTCCGCGACTGCCGCATGGAGGAGTGCGACCTCTACGCGGCGACCCTCACGGACGTCCTGTTCGAGCGCTGCGAGCTGCGGCGGGCGAGGTTCAGCGGCGTGAAGCTGAAGCGGGTCGAGCTGCGCGGCTGCGAGCTCGAGGGCCTCGAGGGGATCGAGGCCCTGCGCGGGGCGCGCCTGCCGTGGAACGACGTGCTGCAGAACGCCCCCCTCTTCGCAAGCGCGCTCGGGCTGGAGATCGTCGACTAGCCTCAGCCGTAGGTCTCGCGCAGCCAGCGCAGCCGCTCGTCGAGCACCGGCCCGAGCTCCGGCCGCCGGGGGAGCGCGGCCATGAACGACGCGTAGATCCAAGCGGCATAGATCGGGACGCACTCCTCGAGCAGGTCCGCGTCTTGGTCGCCGTACGCCTCCAGCGCGATGCGGGACGGGGGGTCGTCGCGCACGTCCGCGGAGAGGGCCAGCGCCGCGAGGTCGAACTCGCGCGGGCCGCGGCAGGCCGTCTCGAGGTCGTGCCAGAGCGGCCCGGGCAGGCAGTTCGCGAGGTGCGCGTCGCCGTGGATCGCCTGCGACGCGCCGGCCGGCTGCCGCAGGCCGAGCTCGCGCAGCAACTCGACGTCCTCGGACGGCTCGAGGCTGTCGAGGATCCCGGCGACGTCGCCGGTGTGCAGGGACGGCAGGTCGCCGTCGTAGTCGGCGAGCGCCTCGTGGATCGCACGCAGCGCCTCGCCGGCGGCCACCGGCTCGACCTCCCGCGGCCGGCCCGCGTACCGCCAGAACGCGATCACGTGGCCGCCGCAGCGGTGCGGGCCGGGATCGAGCAGGTCGGACGGCGGCACGACCGGTGCGCCCGCGCGTGCCGCGTGCGAGCCGACCGCGAGCTCCCGGATCACGTCCTCCTCGGGCGGCCCCTCCGGATACGGCCGGCCGCTGGAGACGCGCGCGACGATCGGCAGCGGGCGCAGGTGGACGAGCACGTGCCACGCGTCGCGCAGCACGACCGGATCGTCGGCGCGCAGCCCGTGCTCGGCCGCGACCTCGACCGCAGCGGCGACGGCGCTCGCGCTCATCCGAATCCGTAGGTGCCGGGGAAGCGCTCGGCGAGTAGGCGCACGAGCAGGGCCACCGGGAGCCCGACGACGTTGAGGTAGTCGCCCTCGATCCGCTCGACGAGCGCGGCGCCCCGGCCCTGGATCGCGTAGCCGCCGGCGCGGCCCTCCCACTCCCCGCTGCCCACGTACCACGCGATGTCGCGCGGCGTCAGCCCGCGGAACGTGACGCGCGTGACCTCGCGCCGCACCTCCTCCCACGCCGGCGTGAGCAGCGCCAGGCCGGAGACGACCTCGTGCGTGCGGTCGGCGAGGGTCTCGAGCATCTCCTCCGCGTCCTCGGGCCCGGCCGGCTTGCCGTAGACGCGGCCGTCGCACACGACCTCGGTGTCACAGCCGAGCACCGGCCGCCCGGCCGACTCGCCCAACACCGAGCGCGCCTTGCCGAGCGCGTGCGCGACCGGATCCTCCTCGGTCTCCTCGTAGTCGGGCGCGACGACGTCGAACGGGATCCGGAGCTGCTCGAGGATCTGCCGCCGCCGCGGCGAGGTCGAGGCTAGGAGGAGCGGGGCCGCAGGCGCGCTCGCCAAATCTCCTCCGCGGGCCATTTCCGCGCCCAGTCCGCGGACGGCTCGGCGTAGTACTCGTGGGTCTCTGCGTCGTCCGGCGCGTAGAGGTCGCGGAAGTCGAGCAACTCGAATCCGTTGTCGCGCAGGATCGCGAACATCTCTCCGAACGGCGGGTGGAACTCGCTGCCGGACATGTCCCCCTCCTCCCAGTCGATCCGGTAGAGGCCGTTCTGCGGCAGCAGGAGCCGCTCGGTCGCGGGGCCCGACTCGGGGACGCAGAGGTTCCGCAGCGTCGTGCCGCGCATGAAGACGAGCTCCCCCTCGGGCCGCAGCAGGCGCGCCGCCTCCGCGATCCAGAGCTTCGGGTCGCACCAGATCGAGGCCCCGTACTCCGAGACGACGAGGTCGAAGGACTCGTCGGGGAGGGGGACGTCCTCCGCGTTCGCCTCGATCAGCTCGAGCCCGACGCCGAACTCCTCGTCCATCCGCCGCGCGGTCTCGAGCTGCGCGGGCGTCACGTCTACGCCGACGACGCGGCGCGCGCCGGCCCGCTTGAGCCAGGCGCCGAAGTAGGCGGTGCCGCAGCCGAGCTCGACGACGTCCTTGCCGGCGAGGTCCGGGAGCATCCCGATCTCGCTCTCCGGCTGGTGCCACTGTCCCCAGCTGACCTCCTCCCGCGCCCACTCCTCGCGGGCGGCCCGGTCGGTGTACTCGGCGTTCGCCTTCGTCCAGCTCGCCCGGTTGAGCGCGACGTACTCGGGCTCGTTCATCACGAGGCGGAGCGGCGCAGGCGCGCTCGCCAGATCTCCTCGGCGGGCCACTTCCGCGCCCAGTCGGCCGTCACGTACTCGTAGTACCGGTGCGTCTCGGAGTCGGCGGGCGCCTGGATCTCGATCAGGTCGAGGACCTCGAAGCCGTTGGCGCGCAGCAGGCGGATCCATTCGCCGTGCGGGAGGTGGTACTCGATGCCGCTGTTCGGCCACTGGAAGCTGTGCATCCCGAACTGGGGCCGCTGCAGCGTCTCGGTGGCCGGCTCGTCGTCGTCCGGCGAGCAGAGGATCACGAGCGTCGAGTTGCGGAGGAAGACGAGCTCGCCGCCGGGGCGCAGGAGTCGCGCCGCCTCCGGGATCCACTTGTACGGGTCGGCCCAGATCGACGCCCCGTACTCGGAGACCGCGAGATCGAACGACGCGTCCGGCAGCGGTACGTCCTCGCCGAACGCCTCGACGAACTCGAGCCCGAGACCGAACTTCTCGTTGCAGCGCCGGGCCGTCTCGAGCTGCGCCGGCGTCGGATCGACGCCGACCACGCGGGCCGCGCCGGCCTTCTTCAGCCACGCGCCGAAGTACGCGGTGCCGCAGCCGAGCTCCACGACGTCCATGCCGGCCACGTCGGGCAAGGCGTGCAGCTCGGACTCGAGGACACGGAAGACTCCCCAGTCGACCGCGTCTCTCGCCCACGCCTCCTCGGCGCGGGCGTCGGTGTGAGCCGCGTTCGCGCGGGTCCACGCCTCGATGTTCGGGTGGGTCATCCGAACCAGAGGGCGATCTCGCGCTCGGCGGACTCGGGCGAGTCGGAGCCGTGCACGAGGTTGTCGGGCATCGAGGAGGCGAGGTCGCCGCGGATCGTGCCCGGCGCGGCGTTGGCCGGGTCGGTCGCGCCGATCGTCGCGCGCAGGGTCGCGATCGCCCCCTCGCCTTCGACGAGGAGGTCGCATGTCGGCCCCGAGGTGATGAACTCGACGAGCTCGCCGAAGAACGGCTTCTCGCGGTGCTCGGCGTAGTGCTCCTCCCCGAGCTCGCGGTCGGCGGTGAC
>JBJMKE010000049.1:0-18174 GCA_045806005.1 Gaiellaceae bacterium | reverse complement strand
CCGCTCCGCGCTCCACCGCCTCCGGCGCAAAGTCGTGGCCGTCGGCGCGCTCGCCCGGGACCGCGAAGAAGAGACTGCCTGCCGAGACGGCACGCGCGTCGTAGGCGAGATCGCGCACCTCGACGGAGGGGCGCCCGAGCACCTCCACCGGCTCGAGCGCTGCGGCGAGGCGCTCCAAATCCATCGTCGCGAGACTCTACCGAGCGGGCCCTTCGGGCCTGCGCCCGCGACAGAACCGGGCCTCTGAACCGCGCTTCCCAAAAGCAAAGCCTTACTGCACGGAGCCGTCCGGAGACCGCGCTCTCCGGACGGCGCAGTTCGTTCAGCCCGGCGGGCTAGCGAATGCGGAGGTCCGGAGGGACCTCGAGGTACTGCAGGTCGAAGGAGGCGATCTGCTCGAAGGCGGGCGCCGCGACGAGCCCGCCGTAGATCTCCCCGCGCGGCTCGTCGACGCTCACGAGCACCACGAGCCGGGGATGCGAAGCGGGCACCATCCCGACGAAGGTCGCGACGTACGCCCCGGGGATGTAGCCGTGCGGGCCCGGCTTCTGCGCCGTGCCCGTCTTGCCGGCGACGGTGTAGCCGGGAATCGCAGCTAGCTGTGCCGTGCCCTGGTCCGAGACGACGCCCTTCAGCATCGTCCGGAGCTCTCGGTCGATGCTCGGCGCGAGGATCCTGCGCCGTTGCAGCCGCAGCGGTTGTGCGCCGAGGACGCGGTCGACGAGGTGCGGCTGGATCCACTCGCCGCCGTTCGCGATCGCGGCGTACACCGAGGCGAGCTGGATCGAGGTGACCGAGACGCCCTGCCCGATGGGGACATTGCCGATCGTCGACCCCGACCAGTACGACGGCAGCAGCCCGGGGCTCTCGCCGGGGAAGTCGATTCCCGTCCGCCGGCCGAAGCCGAAGCGGGCCATCCACCGCTCGAGCCCGGACTGGCCGAGGTACCGCTCCGCGATCGTGATCGCGCCGACGTTCGACGAGCGCTCGAGGATCTGCGCGACCGTCATCCGCTCGGTCGGCCGGATCTCGGCGTCGTGGACGACGCGGTCGGCCACGCGGATCTCGGGCGGGAGGACGAACGACGTCCGCGGCGTCACCTTGTGCTCGGACAGGGCGCCGCCGATCGTCACGACCTTGAACACGGAGCCCGGCTCGAAGACGTCGTTGACGGCATGGTCGACGGTCAGGCCGTGCTTCGTCGCCTGTGGGAAGTAGTTGGCGCTGTAGCCGGGCTCCTGCGCCATCGCGAGCACCGCGCCTGTGTGCGGGTCGAGGACGATTGCCGTCGCGTCCCGTGCGTGCCACTGCCGCACCGTCTGCTTCAGCACCTGCTCGGCGTTCGCCTGGATGTGGCTGTCGAGCGTCAGGAAGACGTCCCGGCCGTCGTGCGCGGCGCGCTGCTGCGTCGTGTCGACCGCCTGGCCGAGCGCGTCCCGCACGACCGTCGCGCTCCCCGGCGTGCCCGACAGCTCCTTGTTCAGCTCGAGCTCGAGCCCCGCGAGCCCGGTGTTGTCCAGCCCCGCATAGCCGAGCACCGGCGCCGCGACGGTGCCCTGCGGATAGACGCGCCGCTCGTCGGAGGCGAACGTGAAGCCCGGAAGGTTCCGCTTCGAGAGCGCCGCGGCCCGGCCCGCCGGCGCCTTGCGCTGGACGTAGACGAAGCCGCGGCTGCGGTCCGCGAGGTGCCGGTAGATCGGCCCGGCGGGGATCCCGAGCACCCTCGCCGCCACCCTCGCCTCGTGCTTCGGATCGGCGATCTGCATCGGGTTGGCGATGACGTCGGTGGCCTGCTCGCCGATCGCCAGCGGCTTCCCGAGCCGGTCGTAGATCGTTCCGCGCCCAGCCTGGAGGACGAGATCGGCCTTCGTCTGCGCCTGGGCCATCCCGGCGAGCGACGACGCGCGGACGGTCTGGATCCACGCTGCCCTGGCGCCGAGGGCCGCGAAGGTGAGGAGGATGACGAAGAGGAGGAGACGGAGCCGGGAGTTGACGACGCGCGCCGGCATCCTCAGCGGTGACCGGGCGTGAGGTCGAGGTACGTCACGCCGGTCGCCGGCGCCTGTACGAGACCCAGCCGACGCGCCGCCACCTCGATCCGGGGGGCGGAGCTGGCGGCGGAGAGCCTCGACGCGAGCGCCTGGTTCTGCGCCTCGAGCTTCGCGCGCTGCTCGTCGAGGTTCGTCACGGCGACGTGCGCCCGCAGCACGGCGACGTTGACGGCGACGACACCGAAGAGCAGAACGGCAAAGACGGTCATCCAGACGATGGGCAAACGGACGCGGCGGTTGGCCTGCCTGCGCTGCGAGCGTACGGGAGCCTTCGGACGCGCAGCCGCGGGCCGCCGCCTCGGACCGGGCGCCGGATGTGCGACCTCCGCGTGCGCGAACCAGGAGTCGACGGCCGCCACTACGCCTCCTCCGCCCCGGTCTTGATCGCGACCCGCAGCCGCGCCGAGGCCGAGCGCGGATTCGCCGCCACCTCCGCCTGGCCCGGCCTGATCGGCCGCCGCGGCAGCGCGCGCAGCTCCGGCTCGTGGCCGCAGACACAGACGGGGAAGTCGGGCGGGCACGTGCAGCCGCGCTCGCGCTCGCGGAGGAACCGCTTCACGATCCGGTCCTCGAGCGAGTGGAAGGAGATGACCGCGAGCCGGCCGCCCGGCCGCAGCATCTCGAGGCCGGCGGGCAGCGCGCTCTCGAGCGAGTCGAGCTCGTCGTTGACCGCGATCCGGAGCGCCTGGAAGACCCGCTTCGCGGGATGGCCGTCGCCGAAGCGCGCCGGCGCCGGAATCGCCGCCTTGATCGCGTCGACGAGCTCGCCGGTCCGCTCGAACGGCTGCTCGCGGCGACGCCGGACGAGGGCCCGCGCGATCTGCCTCGCATACCGCTCCTCGCCGTAGCGGCGGAAGATCGTCGCCAGCTCCTTCTCGCTCCAGGTGTTGACGAGGTCGCGGGCGCTCACGTCCTGCGTCGGGTCCATGCGCATGTCGAGCGGCGCGTCGGCCGCGTAGGAGAAGCCCCGCTCGGGCCGGTCGAGCTGCATCGAGGACACGCCGAGGTCGAGGAGGATCGCGTCGGCGCGGACGCCGTTGTCCGCGAGTTGCGGCAGGACGACGCCGAAGTCGCCGCGCAGCAGGCGTGCGCTGACGGTCGCACGGCTGGTGAGACGCTCGAAGTACGTCCTCGCCGTCGGGTCGCGGTCGATCGCGATCAGCTTCCCCTGGCCGCGCAGGTCGGCGGCGAGGAGCGCGGCGTGGCCGCCGGCGCCGAACGTCGCGTCGACGACGGTCTCGCCCGGCTGCACGGCGAGGCAGGACCGCACCTCCTCGGCCAGGACGGGGACGTGGTCAGCTTCCCTGGGCTGCAAGACGTTCGGCAACATCCTCAGCACTCCCTTCGACCTCGGCGAGCTCGCGCTTCCAGGCGGCGCGGTCCCAGATCTCGAGGTGGTCGTTGACCCCGGCGACGACGACGTCGCGACCGAGCTTCGCGTGCGTGAGCAGAGCCGGTGGGACGCTCACGCGGCCTTGCTTGTCCGGGGCCGTCTCGTTGGCGCCGGAGAAGAAGTGACGGTGGAGGCGGCGGCCCTGCACGCTCAGGAGGTCGAGCGAGGCGAGTCTCGAATCCACTAGCTGTTGCCACGCCTCCTTCGGCCAGGCGTGAAGGCAGCCGTCGAGCCCGCGGGTGACGACGCAGCCGTCCTCGAAGGCCTCCCGGAACTTGGCCGGAAGTGTCAGACGGTTCTTGTCGTCGATTGTGTGCTCGTACTCGCCAAGGAGCATGGGGCGCCTCTCGCTATCCCACCACTGCTCCCCACTTTACCCCACGCTGTACCACCTGTCCAGCGCAGGCAAGAACTTTCGCTAATGCACGAAGCCGTTGCGAGCGCGTTCGGCCTCGAGCTCGCGCTCGGTGAGCTCCTCACGGGTGGCGACCTCGTGCGGTAGCGGCGCGGCGAAGCTCTCGGCGTCGCCGTGCAGCGGCTCGTGCGCGGGAAGCCTGTGCGTCGCGCGCGCGATCAGGCCCACGGCGGCGACGGCGAGCGCGCTCAGACACGCGATCAACAGCACCCAACCCCAGACAGGCATTGCTCCTCCCTTTCTCTTCGACGCTCGTTCGTGGAACGGGCCGAGCGCGGCGGCGGTTGCGCCGTCAGCCGGCGGGGGAGCGTTCGGCGGCGCGGAGGCGCGCCGCGAGCGTGCGCAGCAGCTCCTCCGCGATCCTGGGCTCGCTGCGCAGGAGCTTGCCGAAGGCGCTGCGGCCAATCGTCATCGCGAGCACCTCCCCGTCGGCGACCACGTCGGCGGAGCGCGGGGACGCGTCGAACAGCGCCATCTCGCCGAAGAAGTCTCCCGCCCGGAGCCGCCGGGGCCGGCCCGCGGGGACGACGACACGGGCTTCGCCGTCGAGCAGCACGAAGAACGCCGAGCCTGCCTCTCCCTTGCGCACGATGGGAGCGCCGGAGGCGAAGCGGCGCGTCCGGGCGAGCGAGGCGACCCGCTTGAGGTGCCGTCGCGAGAGGCTCGCGAAGAGCGGCACCTCGGCGAGCACGGGAACCCAGTCGCGTCCCATCCCCTTGGAGTCGCGACGCCGGGCGGGCAGTGTTGCGCGGGCGGTTGCGCCCGCTCCTAGGTGGCTCATCGTGCGACCCTACAGCGAGTCAGCCGGCCTGTACATCCGCGGCCGTGAGCTGGCGCTCGTAGGCGCCCCGACCCGTGAGGACGGCCGCGCCGCACCGGGCCCCGATCGCCACGGCCTCGTCGACCGGCTCGCGCAGCGCGAGGCCGTACGTGAGACCGGCCGCGAAGCAATCGCCGCAGCCGTACGCGTCCGAGACGACTCCCGGGATGGGCGCCGCCCGGAACGGACCGCCGGGACGGATCCAGCCGCCGAGCGCGCCCGCCGTGGTGACGACGATCCGCGGCTCCGGGTCGAGCTCCCCGGGCTCGAACCGCTCGGCCGCGTCCTCCCCACTTCCCACCAGCACGTCCACCGGCACGCCGGCGCGGCGGAGTGTCTCGAGCTCGCGGGCCGTCGCGACGAGCACGTCGCAACGGCGCGCGGCCTGCAACGCGGCGACATCGCCGCTCACGAAGTAGACCGCCTCGCAGCGGGAGAGCTCCTCCCAGGGGAGGGATCCGTCCTCGCCGGACGGGAGCAGCTTGTCGCCGAGCACCGTGATCGTCCGCTCACCGTTCTCGTCGACGTGGGTCAGCGCCCGCCGCTGCGCTCCGTGGGCGGCGCCCGCGTGCACCGTGACGCCCAGGGCCTCGAGCTGCTCCCGCGCACGGCGGCCCAGCTCGTCGTCGGCGAGCGCGGTGAAGAGGAGACACGAGCCCGCGAGGTTGGCGAGCTGGACGGCCGCGACTGCGCCACCGCCGGCGGGCTCCTCCCATGTCTCGACCGCGTGCACGATCTCGCCCGGGCGGGGCGCGTGGTCGACGCGGGCGAACTCCACCCACTCGACGTGTCCGACGACGGCGAGTCTCACGTCTCACATCTTGATCGGGGAGTACGTTTCAATGCTCGATGGCCCGCGCCGGAGTCCCGCCCTTCGAGCTGTTCTACGAGTCCCACAGGGGCGAGGTTCTCGCCTTGCTCCGCCGGCGGGCCGGCCGCGAGCGGGCGGAGGACCTCTTCCAGGAGACGTTCCTGCGCGCCCTGCGCGCGTACGGGCGGCTCGAGCACGGCGAGCATCTGCGCGCGTGGGTACTGACGATCGCCGCGAACACGGTGATCGATGCGGCGCGGCGCGAGCGGCCCGCCGCCGAGCTGGCGGTCGAGCCGGCGGGCGAGGACGAGCGTCCCGCCGTCGAGGACCTTGCGCCGCTGACCGACGGCCTGCCGCCGAAGGAGCGAGCGGCGGTCGTCCTCCGCTACGGCTACGACCTCGACTACGACACGATCGGCGCCGCCCTGGGCTCGAACGAGCAAGCGGCCCGACAGGCGGCCTCCGCCGGCGTGCGGCGGCTGCGGAAGGAGAAGGAGCAGCGATGACCGCAGTCCCCACCGTCCTGGACGAGCGCTTCCGCGCGGCCGCGGCCGCCGAGGGTCTGCTCGACGTCGGCTACGACCTGCTCGACGACACGCCGGTTGGCCCGCTGCTCGTCGGCGTGAGCGACCACGGGCTCTGCCGCGTCGGCTTCGACCCGGAGCCCGAGGCGGAGCTCGAGCGGCTCGCGCGGGACTTCGGCCCGCGCGTCCTGCGCACCCCGACGGCGCTCGCCCGCGTGCGCCGGGAGCTCGACGAGTACTTCGCGGGCCGCCGCCACGCCTTCGACCTGGAGCTCGACCTCCGCGCGACGCCCGAGTTCCACCGGCGCGTCCTCGCCGAGCTGAGCCGGGTCGAGTACGGGCACACGACGACCTACGGCACGCTCGCCGCGCAGGTCGGCGCCCCGCGCGCCGCTCGGGCCGTCGGCACCGTCATGAACCGGAACCCGCTGCCGATCGTCCTCCCGTGCCACCGTGTGGTCGGCGCGAACGGCAGCCTCACCGGCTACGGCGGCGGCCTGGACCGCAAGGAGTGGTTGCTGCGGCTCGAAGGAGCATTGCTCTAGCGGATCGAGCCGGCTAGGACATGGCGCAGCTTGTAGCCCACGCCCCATACGTTCACGATTTCAGCTTGACGGCGCGTGCCTCCGCGAGATCCGTGCCTAGTCCGGCCCAAACGCTCACGCGAGAGGACGGCCCCTCGTGGCCGGCAGTCCTCGCTGCGAGCCAGGGCCACGGCTGGCCCCAACAACCAATTCGCCGGGGCCAGCCATCAGCGACCTTGCTACTCCCCGCCCGTTGCCTTCGTCGGGTTGCATGCCGTGCCGGGAACGCCGCCAAGCGGTCCCGCATTCCTCACAACCTGCCCCCAAGACTGGGTGCGGGTGAAGCCATCTTTGTCAGGAAGCGGATTCCCCAGAACGTAGTTGTCGTTCAATCCGGAGTACGCGCAGTCTGACTTGCCCTTCAGAGGCGCACTCTCTGAGCCAGCAATCCATTTGCCGCTGCCGGTCATCTCACCGGCGAACGCCGAACCCACACCAACCACCGCGAACGCTACGGCGACAAAAACGGCGATACAGGTCCTCTTGAACCGCAGCATGCCTGCCTCCCCTTCTCGAGTAATTACGATCAGTTTCGATGCTAATGGAGAACTGAAATCGGAGCAAACCTTCGTCCAGAGTTCTAACGCGGAACCCGACCAGTCTGACGAACTCACGAGAAGCCACTTGAGGCTCCGTCCGACGGAACGAACGTTCGCGCCCGGGCAGACTCGCAGCTCGGGCACTGCTTCGGCTGTCGGCTAGACCTGTCCGGAACGGCCACTGGTGCGGCTCGAGAGGCGCTGCTCTAACGGATCGAGCCGGGTGGGACATGGCGCAGCTTGTAGCCCACGCCCCACACGTTCACGACCCAGCCGGGCAGGCCCGCCGCCTCGAGTTTCCGCCGGACGCGAGAGGCGTGAGACTCCAGGGTTCGGGTCGGGACGTAGGTGCGAAAGCCCCAGACGTCGCGCAGCAGCTGCTCGCGGGTGAAGACGCGGTCGGGGTCTGAGGCGAGCTTCACGAGGAGGGCGAACTCCTTCGCCGATAGGTCCACCTCCTGCACGCCGACCGTGACCCGCCGTGCTGCGCGGTCGATGCCGAGCAGGCCGATTTCCGTGGTCTCGGCGCGCGGCGGGCAGCGCCGCAGGAGAGCGTGGATCCGCGCAACGAGCTCTTCGTAGACGAACGGGCGCGGCAGGCAGTCGTCGGCGCGGGCGAGCGCCCGTACGCGGGCCGCCGGATCGGCGCCGCCGAGCACGATCACGGGACAGTCGGGAACGACGCCGCGGTCGAGCGCCTCTGCGTCCCCGAGCAGCAGGACGTCGGGATCGGCCGCGCGCGGCAGCTGCTCGGCCCGTTCGCACGCGACGACGTCGAAGCCGTCGTTGCGCAGCTGGCGCTCGAGGAAGCCGCGAACGGCGGGCTCGGACTCGGCGAGGAGGAGCGCGGTCATGGCGCCGAGATTAGGCGCGGCGACCGTCGCGCGCCAGATGTCCTTTCGAGCGAGAGCGTCACGAATCAGTGGCCGAAAACTTGCGACTTTCCTACTAGAGGCGGCCGGAGCGCACCACGCCCCAGAGCAGCCAGATACCCAGCACGGCCGAGAGGCAGAAACCGGCAATCGAGATGATGTTGATCCCAAGCACCTGCGGGCCCGCCGTGGCGAAGATCCCGATGATGCTCGAGCCGATCAGGCCGCCGACCACGATGAGCGCGATCACGAGGCGGTTGAAGAGCGTGTCGAGCTTCGAGAGCAGGTCGTCGAGCCCCTTGTGCACGAAGCCGACCTCGATCTGGCCGTCGCGGATCTCCTCCATGAAGTCGTGGAACTGATGCGGCGCCTCGAGGAGGACCTGCGCATAGCTGATCGCCTCCCGCCGCGCCCGCCGCGCCACCCGCTGCGGCGAGAAGCGCTCGAGCATCAGGTCGCGCGCGTACGGCCGGGCGACGTCGAAGACGTTGAAGTCCGGGTAGAGCTCCTGCCCGACCGAAGCGAGAGTCGCGATCGCCCGGTCGAGCAGGAGGAAACGCGCCGGCAGGTGGAGGTTGAGCGAGTAGATGAGCTGGAAGCCCTCGCGGATCACCTGGACGGGGTCGATCTCGTTCAGGCTCGAGCCGTAGTACCGGTAGTAGAGCTCGCGGATCTCCGCGAGGAACTCACCCTCCCGCTCCTTCGGGTAGCGGACGCCGAGGTCGGCAAGGCGCTTCGGGAGCTGCTCGATGTTCTCGTTGGCCGCGTCGATGAAAAGGCCGGTCAGCTTCGACATGTCGTCCTCGGTGAGCGTCCCGACCGCGCCGAAGTCCACGAGCCCGATCGTCCCTGCCTCCGGCGGAACGAGGATGTTCGCCGGGTGCGGGTCGCCGTGGAAGAAGCCGTGCCGGAAGATCATCGTCATCCAGGTCTCGGCGATCAGGTGCGCGAGGTCGCGCCGTTCCTCGAGGCTCGTGGCCAGGAGGTCGACGTCGGCGAGCTGGATCCCGTCGATCCACTCGAGCGTCAGCACGCGGGGCCGCGTGTACTGCCAGTAGACCTTGGGGACGCGGACGTGGGGGTGGCCGGCGAAGTTGCGGTGGAAGGTCTGCGCGTTGCGCGCTTCCTGCCGGTAGTCGAGCTCCTGTCGGATCTGGCGGGCGAACTCGTCCACGAGCTGGCGCGTGTCGACGAAGTCGAAGGCCCGGATCCGCTCCTTCGCGAGGCGGGCGGCCTGGTAGAGGAGACCGAGGTCGGCCTCGATCTTGGCCGGAGCGCCCGGCCGTTGAATCTTGACGGCGACCCGGCGCCCGTTCGGCAGGGTCGCGCGGTGCACCTGGCCGATTGACGCGGCCGCGACCGGCGCGGGCTCGAAGTCGAGGAAGAGGCGCTCGAGGGTGTTCCCGAGGTCCTCCTCGATCACCCGCTCGGCCTGCTCGAACGGGAACGGCCGGACGTCGTCCTGGAGGCCGCGGAGCTCGACGACGATGTCGGGCGGCACGACGTCGGGCCGGGTCGAGAGGAGCTGGCCGAACTTGACGAACGTCGGCCCGAGCTCGTCCAGCACCTCCCGCAGGTGCTGGCCGCGCGCCGACGAGGCGCCGTGCTCGGCCGCGACGCCGGCGAGCCGGTCCTCCGCCGAGCGTCCCGGCAGGAGGTCGCTGAGCTTGTGCGCCTCGAGGAAGTAGCCGAAGCCGTGGCGCACCATGACCTGCGCGATCTCGGAGAGACGGCCGATGCTGCGGGTCGTGCTCACGTCCGACAGGTTACGAGGCCGTGCGGTCGATGTCAGGCAGCGGCCCGCCGGCGGGCCTCGCGCCTGCGCGCCCACGGGCCCGGCGGGACGAGCAGCGACTCGGCGTGGAGGTACGCGAGCCCGACCGCGGGCAGGTCGGTGAAGCGCTCGACGCAGACATAGCGGCGCCGCCACTCGGGGAAGAACTTCCGGTTGAAGGCATAGAGCCGCTCGAGCTGGAAGACGTTGTCGGCGAGTAGGAGGCCGCGGCGAACGAGCCGGCGCAGCGGCGTCGTCAGGCGCTCCGGCGCGAGGAAGTCGGTCAGCGCGCAGAAGTTGAGGGACAGCTCGCTCGCCCCGGCCTCGCGGGCCCACGCGACCGTCTCGACGACGAGGAACTCCGTCAGGCCGTTCGGCGCGTCGGGACGCCGGCACATGGTGCTCAGCGACCAGCCGCAGCCGGCAAGCGAGGGCGCGAGGTGGAGGAAGCCGCCGACGCGGCCGTCGCTCGAGACGGCGAGCGCGAGCATCGTGCCGGGAACGTGGAGGTCGTCGATGGCCATGGAGAAGCCGCGCTCCGGCTCGCCTCTGCGCGACTCCGCGGACACGTCCTCGAGCTCCCCCTCGAGCGCAGGCCCCACCTCGTCCGCCGCGACGATCCGGAACGAGTAACCCGCCTTGTGAAGCCGCGAGACCGACTGCCGCACCTTGCGGATCGCCCTTCCTTCGAGCGTGAACTCGGCGGGCCGCAGCACCGCCTCCTCCCCCATCGGCACCGGCTTGAGCCCGAGCGCGCGGTAGCGCTTGAGGTGCTCGTCGGAGGCACCGACGACCGCGAACCGCCAGCCGCGGGCACGGGCGACGCGGCGCAGCTCTGCGAGGAGGTCGTCGATCTCGGCCTCGTCCCCGACCGGGTCGCCGCTGACGAGAGCGGTGCCGGCCACGACGCGGTAGGCGAGAAACGCACGGCGCGACGGCGAGAAGAGGTAGCTCTTGTCCCGCCGCAGGGCGAAGAAGGCCAGGCTGTCGCTGCCGTAGGTCTCGACGAGCGCACGGGCGGCCCGCCGCTCCCCCACCGTCTGCGCGACTGTCTGGCCGAACGGCCGCAGCCAGAAGTAGAGAGCCGCCACGCCGACGGCGATCCCGACCCCGCCGAGCGCATCGGCGGCCGTGTGCGGCAGCTCCGCGCCGCGCAGCTCCTCCGACACGGCAATCGCGGCGATGGCCGCGAGGGCAGCGCCGAGGCCGACGAGCGGCCGGACGCTGGCCGGGTCGCCGGGAACGTCGAAGCGGCGGCGCCAACGGAGCAGCGCGGCGAGCAGGAGCAGTGAGATCGTCGCCTCCTCGAAGTCGAGGCCCCGCGCGAGGTGCGCGGCGGCCGACGCGACGACGACCACGACCGCGAGCTGCCAGGCACGTCGGCGGCGCTTGGCGAGCGAGCGCGAGAGCCAGATCAGGCCGATCGCGAAAGCGATCGTGAGGACCCGCGCAGCCTCCGGCCAGCCGGGCGGCAGGACACCCCGGACGAGCTCGACCCGGTTCGCCATCTCGGGCGTCAGCGCCGAGACGAGCCCGATCGCGCCGACGCCGGCGGCGCTCCAGGCGAGGAGTCGTTCCGCGCTGGGCAACCGCGGCGTCACGGCCCGAGGGTACAACGTGCGCATGAGAGAACCGGAAGAGCGAGCCGTGCGGATCCCCCTCCCTCACTGGGTGACGCTGCTGCTCGGAGTCGTCGCCCTCGCGCTCGTTCCCTGGATCCTCTACCTCACGTTCACGCTGCCTTCGCGCCACGTCACCCTTCACTACGACCTAGCCTGGGTCGGCTTCGACATCGCGCTCACTGCCTCCTTCGCGGCGACGGCCTGGGCGGCCCTGCGCGGCTCGCATTGGCTCGTCCCGTTAGCCGCCGTGACCGGGACCATGCTCCTCTGCGACGCCTGGTTCGACGTCGTCACCTCACAAATGGGCACCGAATTCTGGGAGGCGGTCGCCGAAGCGGCGCTCGCCGAGCTGCCCCTCGCCGCCGTCTGCGTCTTGATCGTCTACGACGCCGAGACGTTCCTCGCCGCGACCGTGAACCGGTTCCGACGCTAGGCGACGGGCGGCAAGTCGGAGCCGCCCTCGAGCAGCCTCAACCGATGTTCCAGTTGGGCGACCCTCAGCTCGAGCTCCTCGAGCTCGTCGCGGGTCACGAGGTCGAGCTCGTCCGTGACGCTGCGCAGAACGGCGAGCGCTCCCTCCGAGAACCGTGTGCGGGTGCCGCGAACGCGGGCCGGCAGCTCGGCGATCAGCTCCTCGACCGTGTCGAGGAGTAGCCGGCTGTTGTTACCGCGCGCGGCCATGCGGCCTCGAGCGCCGACGCTGCCGCCGCTTCTCGCGCCGGGCCACGGCGGACGGCTCCGACGGGGTAGCGGTTGCGACGTCGACGAGCTCCGGCGTCGGCTCCTCTGCGAGCGCCTCCTCCGAGGCGGCGAGCGCCGCGGTGCCGGTGACGAGAGGCTCGCGCCCGCGGCCGTCGCCGTCCGCGGACAGCGCGCCCGACTCGACCAGCGTCTTCCGCCGTGCGTACTCCGGCTCGCGCTCCTTCCAGACCGTCAGCGCCGGCGCGGCGATGAAGATCGAGGAGTAGGCGCCCGAGGTGACGCCGACGATGAGCGCGAAGGCGAAGTCCTTGAGCGTGGAGCCGCCGAGGATCATGAGGCAGATGATCGGCAGCAGCGTGATGAACGTCGTGGCCAGCGAGCGCCGGATCGTCTCCCAGAGCGACACGTTGGCGATGGTTGCGAACGGCGAGCGGCGCATGAGCGGCACGTTCTCGCGGACACGGTCGAAGATGATGATCGTGTCGTAGATCGAGTAGCCGAGCACCGTCAGCACGGCTGCGACCGTCGCGACCGTGACCTCCCTGCCGGAGATCGAGTAGACCCCGATGGTGATCAGTATGTCGTGGATCAGCGCGAGGATCACCGGGATCGCGAACTTCAGGTCGAACCGGATCGTGATGTAGAGGACGATCAGGAGCAGCGAGACGACGATCCCGTAGATCGCGTCGATCGCAATCTGGTGGCCGAAGCTCGACGAGACGTTCTTCACCCCCGCCGCGTACGCACCGAACTTGTTCTTCAGGTTCTGCGTCAGATCGGCCTGCTTCGCTCTCGTGAGCGGCTTCGTTCGTATCTGCCACTGCTTGTAATCGCCGTGCACGGAGTTGCCGGCGCCCTGCACGACCGCCTCCGGCTGTCCCTGCTGTGCCATGAAGCTGGCCATCTCGCCCTGCGAGTACGCCTGGTGCGTCTTGAACTGGGTCTGCGTGCCGCCCTTGAAGTCGATCCCGAGGTTGAGGCCGCGCACGCCGAGCGAGACGATCCCGATCAGGACCACGAGGCCCGAGATCCCGAACCAGAGGTTCCGCTTCCCCATGAAGTCGATCTGGAGCCACCTGGCCGTCTGCTGCCCCTCGGCGCCCATGAAGCGCGGGTTGTTGAACCACTTGAAGCCGCTGAGCAGGCCGAGCATCGCCCGCGTCGCGGCCACCGCCGTGAGCAGCGAGATCGCAGTACCGATCAGGAGCATCAGGGCGAAGCCCTTCACGTCCGCGACCGCGATCAGGAACAGGACCATCGCCGTGATGGCGGTGACGACGTTGGCGTCGAGGATCGTGTGGAAGCCCTTGCCGTAGCCGGCCGCGATCGCGGCCTTGACCGACCTGCCGGCGCGCACCTCTTCCTTGATCCGCTCGAACACGACGACGTTCGCGTCGGCGGCGACGCCGATCGTGAGGATCAGGCCGGCGAAGCCCGGCAGCGTCAGCGTGACGTTGAACAGCAGGATCGCCGCGTAGTAGAGGAGCCCGTAGATCGCGAGGCCGGCGACGGCGACCAAGCCGAGGAAGCGGTAGAGGATGAGCAGGAAGAGCGCGACGAGAAGCAGGCCCGCCGCCGCGGCGAGGATCGCCTGGTGCAGCGAGCTCTTGCCGAGCGTCGCCGAGACGGTCGTCTGCTCGAGCTGCACGAACTCGTACGGCAGCGAGCCGCTCTGCAGCACGAGCGCGAGATCCTTCGCCTGCCCGAGGCCCCCCGCGCCCATCGTGATCTGGGCCTGGCCCCCTCCGATCCCTTCGCTGAGGCTGCCGTCGGTGTAGTCGATGTACGGCGTCGACTGGAGCACGCCGTCGAGCACGATCGCGTTGTGCTTGGCGTACTGCTGGATGACGTTCGGGTCGTGTTCGCCGGCGTGCCCGGCGTTGCCGGCGGCGAGCTGGCCGTCGTCGTACTCCTGCTTCGTGATCTTCTGGAACTGCTTCGTGCCGTGGCCCGTGAACTGGAGCGTCACGACGGGCTGGCCGCTCTGCGGGTCGACCTGGGCGCTGATGCCCGACTCGACCAGGTCGTTCCCGGTCAGCTCCGGCGGGCCCTTCTCGCCGGAGGGCACGCTCGGGAAGTACTTGAAGAGGTACCAGAGCTTGCCGCCCGGTGAGTGGACGACGAGGCGGTGCGCCGGCACCGGGAAGACCTTGGTGTGCGGAGGCTGCTTGCCGCTGTACGGCAGCAGGAGCTGCTTCAGGTTCGGGGCCGGCCCCTGCAGCGTCTTGTGCGTCGTGGTCGTGACGGGCTTCGTGACCGTCTTGCCCTTGACCTTCGACTTGACCTGCTTCGTCTTCCTGATCGTCTTGATCAGGTAGTACGCCTCCGGGTTGCCCTTCTTCGCCTGGGGCTCGATCTGCTTGAGGAGGCTGTACAGCGACGTGACGGGCGTGGGCTGGCCGGTCGAGCTCACCGTCGGCGACGCGAGGTCTCTTTCGAAGTTGAAGAACTGGAGCTGGCCCGTCTTGCCGATGATCTCCGTGGCCTTGTCCGGGTCGTGGACACCGGCGATCTGGATCACGATCTGGTTGCCGCTCTGCGTCCGCACCTCCGGCGACGCGACGCCGAGCTGGTTGACGCGGTTCTCCATGATGCTCTGCGCGGTCTGCATGCCCTGGGGCGTGACCGGCCCCTGCCCCTTCTCGGGGATGGCGCGCAGGATGACCTCGATGCCGCCGCGCAGGTCGAGGCCGAGCGTCGGCTTCTTGTAGACGGGCGAGCCCGGGACGGCGAGCAGCAGGGCGCCGACGAGCGCCGCGGCGATCACGCCCATCAGCACGAGGTAGTTGCGCCGTTCTCTCACGAGGAATCCTTCAAGACCGCGGCACAGATTAGCCGCGCTTCACCTCGTCCGAGGGCTCCGGGCCTGCGTTTGCCCCATTCGGGTCATCCGCCGCCTGGAGGCGCGCCAGCGTCTCCTCGGGGTCCTCGGCGTCGTCCGGGTCGCTCTCGGGCTCCTCGTCCTCGGGCTCGTCGTCCTCGGGCTCGCGGGTGACGCCCGCGATCGCGCGCCGGGCGACCCGCACCTCCGTGTTCGGAGCGATCTCGACCGTGACCTCGTTCTCGTCGAGAGCCGAGACCGTCCCGTAGATGCCGCCGGCCGTGAGCACCTCGTCGCCGACGTTCAGCTCCTCGAGCATCTGCTTCTGCTGCACCTGCCGCTTCTTCTGCGGCCGCACGACGATCAGCCAGATCAACAGGAACCCGATCACGATGATGAACAGGAAGCCGGGCCCACTGCTCGCTGCGATCACGGTCACTCCATAGCTCCCTTCGCTCGCTCGAGGGCCTCTTCCTTCCACATGAGGAACTCGCCGCGCTCGATCGCCTGTCGCGCCGCGGCGACGAGATCGAGCAGGAAGCGCAGATTATGCAGGCTGAGCAGCCGCAATCCGAGGATCTCCTGCTGATTGACGAGGTGCCGGATGTAGGCGCGGCTGAAGCGCGTGCACGCCGGGCAGCCGCAGCCCTCCTCCAGCGGGCGCCGGTCGCGGGCGAAGCGCGCGTTGCGGAGATTGAGCCGGCCCTCGCTCGTGAGCGCGCTGCCCGTGCGCGCGGTGCGGGTCGGCAGCACGCAGTCGAAGGTGTCGACGCCGCGCTCGATCACCTGGAGCACGCCTTCGGGGTCGCCGATGCCGAGGAAGTGGCGCGACCTGTCCTCCGGGAGCAGGGCAGCCGCCGCGGCAGTCGCCTCGAACATCGGCTCGCGGTGCTCGCCCACGCTGAGGCCGCCGATCGCGTAGCCGTCGAAGCCGAGCGCGACGAGCTCCTCCGACGAGCGGTGCCGGAGCTCGGCGTCGAGCCCTCCCTGCGTGACCGCGAAGCGGAGCTGGCCGGCGGCCCGCGGCAGGTCGCGCTGGCGCCCGGCCCACAGCGTCGTGCGCCGCACCGCATCCTCGAGCTCGGCGCGCGGCACGCCCGCGGGCGGGCAGATGTCGAGGCAGATGGCGACGTCGGAGCCGAGCTGCTCCTGCACGCGGGCCGCGAGCTCGGGCGTGAAGCGCTCCGGCCGGCCGTCGTATACCGAGCGGAACGTGACGCCGTCGTCGTCCACCTCGAGCAGCGTGTCGCGGAGGGAGAAGACCTGGAAGCCGCCGGAGTCGGTGAGGATCGGCCCGTCCCAGCCCATGAAGGCGTGCAGGCCGCCGAGCTCCGCGATCAGCTCCTCACCCGGCCGGAAGTGGAGGTGGTACGAGTTCCCGAGCACGATCTCCGCGCCGAGCGCGCGGAGCTCGTCCGGGTCGACGCCCTTCACGGTTCCCTTCGTCCCGACCGGCAGGAAGGCGGGCGTCCGCACCTCGCCGTGCGCGGTCCGGAGGATTCCGGCGCGCGCGGCGCCGTCGCGCGCGGTGACTTCGAACGCCCCGCTCACGGTGTTCCCGGGAACCACGCATGGATGCGGTGGGCGAGCTCGGCGTCACGGCCCGGGTCGGCGGGCACCCCGAGCTCGTGCGCGCGGATCCGTCCGAGCTCCGCCACGAGCGCGCGCTCGGGAGCTCCGCTGCCGAGCAGGGTCGCGATGCGGACGCTGTAGCGCTCGAACTCGTCCAGCTGCGCCGCGAGCTCCTGCTCGCCGCCGTCACGCCAGAAGTCCCGCCACTCGTTCGCGCTCCGCGGCCTCATGAGCGGTTGTGGTTGACCGCCTCCACGTTGTTCCCGTCCGGGTCGAGCACGAAGGCCCCGACGTAGCCCGCGTGGTACTCGGGCCGCTCGCCCGGGCCGCCGTTGTCCCGGTAGCGGGCCGAGGTCGCGACGCGGTGGAACTCGGCCACGGTCTCGTCGTCCGCCACCGGAAACGCGAGATGGACGTGCTCGGTCGACGGGCGGCCGTCCGCGACGAGCGCGAACGAGCGGTCGCCCGCCGAGACGTGGAAGCGCTCTCCTCGGTCCTCGGTCAGGTCGAGCGAGAGCACCGGGGCGACGGTCTGCCAGAACCGGCGGCTCGCCGCGAGGTCCCGGACACCGACCCAGAGATGGTCGATCGGCGGCCTGTGACTTTCCCGGAACCCGGTGCAGGCCTCGACGCTGTTGCCGTCGGGGTCGAGCAGGAAGCCGCCGTAGTAGTCCGGGTGGTACTGCGGCCGCAGCCCCGGCTCGCCGTCGCTGTGGTATCCGGCCTCGACCCCGCCCCGCCAGAAGGCGTCGACCACCTCCTGCGAGGGCGCCGCGAACGCGACATGCAGGTGTCTCGTGACCGGATGCTCGCCGTCCGCCTGCGCGACCGAGAAGTCGCCCCACTCGTAGTACACCGCCGCCGGCTCGACCGGGTCGAAGCCCAGCGTGCCCATGACGACGTCGTAGAAGCGGCGGCTCGCCTCCCGATCGGAGGCGCGAATCGTGACGTGGTCGAGCATCAGTGGCCCGCCCGGTGACGCCGTTCGAGATCTCGGTCGCGAGCACCAAGCGATGCAAGGACGCAGGGAGCGCCGATGGCCGAGGCTATCGGCGCGACTGAGGACGCCGCAGCGCGCCGCGTGATCGCGGGCGAGAGCCGGACATGTGTCGCCGGGTGGGCCACTACAGGAGAAGCATGGCATCGCCGAAGGAGTAGAAGCGGTACCTCTCCTCGACGGCGAGCCGGTAGAGGCGGCGCGTCTCCTCGACACCCGCGAACGCCATCACGAGCGCGAGCAGCGTCGAGCGAGGCAGGTGGAAGTTCGTCAGAAGGGCGTCCACGCGCCGGAACTCGAAGCCGGGCGTGATGAAGAGTTCCGTGCGGCCGGCGAGCGGGCCGCCGCGGGCAAGCGTCTCGAGCACGCGCACCGTCGTCGTGCCGACGGCGAGGACGCGCTCGGCCGTCTCGATTCGCTCCCACGCCTCGGGCTCGACCTCGTAGCGCTCGCCGTGGATCTGGTGATCTTCCAGTCGGCCCTCGTTGATCGGCCTGAACGTGTCGAGGCCGACGTGGAGCGTGACCCGCACAGGGTCGAGCCGCGCGAGCAGCTCCGGCGTGAAATGGAGGCCGGCGGTCGGCGCGGCCGCCGAGCCGGGCTCGCGCGCGTAGACGGTCTGGTAGCGGGAGGGATCGCCGAGCGGCTCGGTGATGTAGGGCGGCAGGGGCGTCTCT
>JBJMKE010000048.1:0-31135 GCA_045806005.1 Gaiellaceae bacterium | reverse complement strand
CCGCCCGCCTCCTCGAGCGCCCGCGCGACCGCGGACTCGCTGACCCCGAACAGCCTCAGCACCCGCCGGCCGGGCGGCCTCGTGCGCTCGAGCAGCTCCCGCAGCGGCTCGCTCGCCAATGCGTTCGGCCACAGGCGCCGCAGCTCGCGGGGCGGCCCCGGGAGGATCACGACGGCGCACCCGGTCGGAGCCCGCAGGACGAGGCCCGGCGCCGTCCCCGCCAGGCCGATCGAGACGGCGGACACGGGCCGCGTCGCCTGCTTCGTCACGCCCGGCGCGAAGTCCCCGTACGGCCGGCGCAGGCGCTCGGCAACCGTCCGGGATACGGCCCCGATCTCACGCTCGAGCTCCTCGTCCACGACGAGCTCGACGCCGGCGGCGCGCGCGACGAGCTCGACCGTGCGGTCGTCGTGCGTCGGGCCCAGCCCGCCGGAGACGAGGCAGGCATCCGCCTCCAGCGCCTCTCGCAAGACCGCCTCCAGCTCGGCGGGCGCGTCGCCGACGATCGTGATCCGCGCGGGCTCGAGCCCGTGGCGCAGCGCCTCGGCCGCGAGGAAGGGGCCGTTCCTGTCGGTGCGCTCGCCACGGACGAGCTCACTGCCGGTGACGACGACGACGGCTCGCGGCCGCGTGCTGCTCACCCGTGGAGGAGCGTCGTCCGCTGCGGTGTGACGAGGACGCGGAGGTTGTGCGTGGCGGGCAACGCGACGGCCCGGCCATTGAGGGTGATGCGGATGCCGGCGGGCCGGCGCACGAGGAGGTAGAAGCGGCTACCGCGGATGTCGTCGATCTCCCCCGCGTCCACCGTTCCCTGCAGATAGACCTTGCCGGCCCTGCTGCGGCGGACCTCGACGTACGTCCCCTGGCCGACGCCGCGCACGACGAGGTGACGCCCCGGCGCCTGGTGCTTCTTCTGCTGCGGCTGGACTCCCGGCACGTCCGAGGACGAGCCGCCGAACCGCCAGGCCACGAAGACGAGCACCGTCACGCCGACGATGCCGACGAGGACGAGCAGCACGGCCCGCCGCTCGAGCGAGCGATCACGCCTCGGGACGCGCCGCCGCGCAGGGCGCGGGGGCAGCTCGTCGCGCCAGCTCGAGAGGTTGCGGGACGCGTACTCCTCGACGTAGACCTCGCCGTCGAGCCCGAGGTAGTCGGCGTACGTGCGCAGGAAGCCGCGCATGTACGCGTCGCCCGGGATCGCGGTGAAGTCCTCTTCCTCGAGCGCGCGGATGTACTTCGCGCGGATCTTCGTCGCGAGCTCGATCTCGGGATAGCCGAGCCCCTGGCGCTCGCGCGCCGCGCGCAGGCTGTTGCCGATCTCGAACACGCAGGGAGTCTAGAACTAGTGCTCGAGCCGGAGAAGTAGCTCGTAGAGGCCCACGGCGATCGAGGCGGAGAGCGTGCAGCAGATGCCCGCAACGGCGAGGATGCGCGCGAGCCGGATCAAGCCCGATCCGCCGGTCCGCTCGAGTGTCCGCGCGATCGCCCCGCGGGCGCCGCGCGCGAAGAGGAGCGAGACGAGAGCGGCGCCGGCGGCGACCGGAATCGCCCACACGGCGTCGAGCAGAACCGCCCCCGGGACCTTCCGCGTCAGCTCGATCGCCGCCGGGATGACGACGGCAGCCAGTATCCCGAAGAGGAAGGCGAGGAAGGCGCGGTGATTGAAGGCGGGGCGATCCACGCGCCCGGGCTGCGAGAGGGTCTGGGTGCGGACGGCCATCAGCGTTCCATTGTAGGCGGGCGCAGGACGGCGAACTGGTCGGTGACCTCGAGCCCACCGCCCCGGAAGCGGTAGATCGTAGCCGGTCGCCCTCCTCCCCCTCCGTAGTGCCGCCGCTCGCCCGTGTCCTCGAGCAGCCGGCGTCGCAGCAGGACGCGCTGGAGGTTAGTCGCGCTCACCGGGTGCCCGAGCGCGGCGGCGTAGAGGTCGCGCAGCTCGGCGAGCGTGAAGACGGGCGGCGCGAGCGCGAAGCCGAGATTCGTGTAGGAGAGCTTCGCGCGTAGCCGCTCGCACGCGCTGAGCAGGATCTCCTCGTGGTCGTAGGCGAGCGCGGGCAGCTCGTCGACCGGGTGCCAGCGGGTGTCCTCGGGCACCTTCGGGTCGAGGCCGGACGGGACGAGGCCGAGGTACGCCGTCGCGAGCTCGCGCCGCGCCGGGTTGCGGCCCGGGTCGCTGCGCGTCTCGAGCTGCTCGAGGTGCGAGAGCTCCTGCACGTCGACTTTCTCCGCCAGCAGCCGGCGCATCGACTCCTCGAGGGTCTCGTCCGGCGCCAGCGCCCCGCCCGGCAGCGCCCAGCGGCCGGCGAAGGGCTCGCGCGCCCTCTGCCACAGCAGCGCCTGCAGCCGCCCGTCCCGCACCTGGAGCACCGCTGCGAGGACGGCGTGCGCCGCAGTTTTCGCCTGGGAGTCGTCAACCGTGTACACTCGGCACCGAGGTTATCGATTGTGAGGCAAAAACGCCACACCCCCGACGTGGTCGTCGTCGGAGCAGGTGTCGCCGGCCTCTCCGCGGCGCTCGCCGCGGCTGACGCCGGGGCGTCGGTGCGCATGCTCGCGAAGGCGTCGCACCGCAGCTCGAACAGCTACGCCGCCCAGGGCGGCGTGGCGGCCGCGGTCGGCCCCGACGACGACCCGGCTCTGCACGCGGCGGACACGCTGGCTGCGGGCCGTGGGATCTGCCGGACGAGCGCGGTCGATCTCCTCACGGACGAGGCGCCCGCGCGGATCGCGGAGCTGCGCCGGCTCGGCGTCCACTTCGACTCGGGGCTCGGCCGCGAGGGCGGGCATTCCCGAGCGCGCGTCGTGCACGCGGGCGGCGCCGACACGGGGCGGCACGTCGCCGACGTCCTGACCGCCCGGGCACGGGAGCATTCGCGGATCCGGCTGGTCGAGGGTGAGCGCCTGAGGGCTCTCACGGCTCTCCGCGGATCCCCGGTCGTGCTCGCCACCGGCGGCTACGCCGCGCTCTGGTCGCGGACGACGAACCCGCACGGGGCGGTCGGAGACGGGCTGATGCTCGCGCACGCCGCCGGCGCCGCGCTCGCCGACCTCGAGCTCGTCCAGTTCCACCCGACTGCGCTGCGCGACGGCAACGGGCACGACGGCTTCCTTCTCTCCGAGGCGCTGCGCGGCGCCGGCGCCACGTTGCTCGACGGCGGCGGCGAGCGCTTCGTCGACGAGCTCGCCCCGCGCGACGTCGTGGCGCGGGCGATCGCGGCGCGCGCGGGCGCGCAGCTCGACCTGCGGGAGATCGAGCGCGACCGCTATCCGACCCTGATGGCGACGCTCGAGCGGGCGGGCTACGACCCGGCGGACGAGCCGATCCCGGTCTCCCCCGCCGCTCACTACGCCATCGGCGGCATCGCCACCGACCTCGACGGCCGCACGTCGGTGCCCGGGCTCTACGCGGCCGGAGAATGCGCCTGCACGGGCGTGCACGGCGCGAACCGGCTGGCCTCCAACTCGCTGCTCGAGTGCCTCGTCTTCGGCCGCCGCGCCGGTCTCGCCGCGCTCGTGGGTCCGACCTTTGACAACGCTTGTGACAACTTGTCACTAGCTGAGGATGACGGCACCGATTCCGGCGGTGCGTTGTGGCGGGAGGCGGGGCTCATTCGCAGCCGCGACGGCCTCTCGCGCCTGCTCGACTCGCAGCACCCGCTCGTGCGGGAGATCGCGGCGTGTGGGCTCGCGCGCGAGGAGAGCCGCGGCGTCCACTTCCGCGAGGACTTCCCGGTCGCCAGCGAGGAGCTTGCCGGGCATCTCGTCGTCCGTCCCGGGCACGGGCCGGTCCTGGAGCGATGGAGCTGACGCGCGAGGACGTCGAGCGCGTCGTCGCCGCGGCGCTGGTAGAGGACGTCGGCCCGGGCGACGCGACGACGCTCGCGCTCGTCCCCGAGGACGCGCTTTGCCGCGCCGAGCTGCTGCTCGAGGAGCCCGGCGTCGTCTGCGGTGTTCCCGTCGCGGCCGCCGTCTTCCGCGCACTCGACCCCTCGGTGCAGGTCGAGGCGAAGCTCGAGGAGGGCAGCGCCGTCTCGGACGTCCCGGCCGTCGTGGCGGAGATCGAAGGCCCGGCGCGCGCGATCCTCAGCGGCGAGCGCGTCGCGCTCAACCTGCTCGGCCGGCTCTGCGGCATCGCCTCCCTCACCCGTCGCTTCGTCGAGCTCACGGGCGGGACGCCCACGACCGTCCTCGACACCCGCAAGACGACCCCCGGCCTGCGCGCGCTCGAGAAGTACGCCGTCCGCTGCGGCGGCGGCCGCAACCACCGTGCCGGTCTCTACGACGGCGTGCTCGTGAAGGAGAACCACCTCCGGGTCGCAGGCGGCGTCACCGCGGCCCTCGCGGCGCTCGACGGTCGCGTCGACGGCCTGCCGGTCGAGGTCGAGGCCGAGACGCTCGCCCAGGTGCGCGAGGCGATCGAGGCCGGCGCCCCCCGGATCCTGCTCGACAACATGAGCCCCGAGGAGGTGCGCGAGGCCGTCGAGCTGACGGCCGGGCGCGCCGAGCTCGAGGCGTCCGGCGGCATGTCGCTCGCAACCGTGCGCGCCTACGCCGAGACCGGGGTCGACTTCGTCTCGGTCGGCGCCCTCACCCATTCCGCCCGCTCGCTTCACGTCTCCCTGGAGGTCCGATGACCGTCACCGCCACGCCCACGACCGAGCTCCCCATCACCGAAATGCAAGGGGAGGTACGCGCCCTCGCGGCCGCGAAGAACGCCGTGATCCTCGCCCACAACTACCAGCGCCCGGAGGTGCAGGACGTCGCGGACTACGTCGGCGACTCGCTCGGCCTCTCGCGCCAGGCCGCGGCCACCGAGGCCGAGACGATCGTCTTCTGCGGCGTCCACTTCATGGCCGAGACGGCGGCGATCCTCAGCCCCGAGAAGACGGTCCTCCTCCCCGACCTCGGCGCCGGCTGCTCGCTCGCCGCGTCGATCGACGGCGAGCAGCTACGCGAGTGGAAGGCGCAGCATCCCGGCTCGGTCGTCGTCTCTTATGTGAACACGACCGCGGAGGTGAAGGCCGAGAGCGACTACTGCTGCACGTCCGGCAACGCGAAGGCCGTGATCGAGGCGATCCCGCCCGAGCAGGAGATCCTCTTCCTGCCGGACATGTACCTCGGCCTCTGGCTCGAGCGCGTGACCGGCCGCAAGCTGACGATCTGGCTCGGCGAGTGCCACGTCCACGCCGGGATCCGGCCGGCGGACATCGAGCGCTGGCAGAGCGAGGCGCCCGACGCGGAGCTGCTCGTCCATCCGGAGTGCGGCTGCGCGAGCCAGGCGATGGCGTTCGGGAACGAGCGGACGCAGATCCTCTCGACCGAGAAGATGATCGACTACGCGCGCCGCTCGCCGAAGGAGCACTTCCTCGTGGCGACCGAGACGGGCATCCTCCACCGGCTCGAGAAGGAAGCACCCGGAAAGCGCTTCGAGCCCGTGCGGGAGGACGCGGTGTGCCGCTTCATGAAGCTGACCACGCTGGAGAAGGTGCGCGACTCGCTCCGTGACGGCAAGTACCGCATCACCGTCGAGCCCGAGCTCGCGGAGCGGGCCCGCCTCGCGATCGAGCGAATGGTCGCGATCGCCTAGCTCGCGGTTGAACCGCCGGTCAGCAAAAATCAGCCGCCCCGGATACGCTCGGCCTCCGTGTCCGGTGTCGAAGCCGCCAGCAGCACGTGGGCGGGAGCCGGCCTGGCGGCTGTCGCCCTCTTCGTGGTCCTGGTCCTGGTGGCGTTCTGGATCCGGATGCGGTCGTAGCCCGCGAGCTACTGCCGGACGTAGGGCTTGCCGTCGGCGGCGGGCGCGACGGTACGGCCGATCACGCCCGCGACCGCGACGAGCGTCAGCACGTACGGCAGAGCCTGGAACAGCGTCCCGGCCTGTGGCGAATAGACCTGCAGCCGCAGCGCGACCGCGCTCGAGAACCCGAACAGCAACGCCGCGCCGAAGGCACCCGCGGGCCTCCAGTTGCCGAAGATCATCGCGGCAAGCGCGATGAAGCCACGGCCGTTCGTCATGTTGAAGATGAACGTGCCGTTCCCCTCCGGCCCTTCCGAGAGGTAGATGCCGCCGAGGGCAACGAGGATCCCCGAAAGGACGACGCAGCCGTAGCGGATCGCGTAGACGTTGATGCCGACGGTGTCCGCAGCCCGCGGGTGCTCGCCGCAGGCACGGATCCGCAGCCCGATCGGCGTCTTGAAGATCACGATGTACGCGACGATCACGAGCGCGAAGCTCGCCCACGTCAGGATGTTCAGGTCACCGATCGAGGCTTCGAGGAAATGTCCGAGACCCGAGATGTGCACGTTCGGCAGCAGCGAGACGCCGCTCGGGATCGGGGCGTTGTTGTAGAGCTGGACGAAGAAATAGCCGGTTATGCCCACGGCGAGGAAGTTCACCGCCGTCCCGCCGACGATCTGGTCGGATCGAAGGTGGATCGCGAAGAAGGCATACACGAGCGCGAGCAAGCCTCCGACAGCCGCCGCGACGAGGAGGCCGGCGACCCAGCTTCCGCCCTTGTCGGCGCCGTAGACGCCCCAGAAGGCGCCCATCAGCATCATCCCCTCGAGGCCGATGTTCACGACGCCGCTCCGCTCCGAGAAGATGCCGGCAATCGCGCCGAAGACGAGAGGCGTCGTGAGGCCAAGCGTCTGGGCGATCAGCGTCGCATCGAACACTGAATCCAGGTTTTCGGTTCCCGAGCGCGTCGCGAGGACGCCGAGCCCGATTCCGAGCAGACCGGCCGCCCCAGCGCCCAGGCCGAGCCTGCGGCGGCCGCGCGCGACCGTCCAGACCCCGAGCAGGGCGGCGACGATGCCGACGAGGATCGGCCAGGTGACCGTCCGCGCTTCGATCGGCGGGATGGCGAGGAAGGCGGCAAACGCCCCGAGGAAGATGCCGAGGTAGCCGGTGACCGACGCGTCGCGCAGGCGCGTGCTGAGCGGGTTGTCGAGCCGTGCCGTCCAGGCGCTGCCCATGCCGCCGTCGCTCATGCCGCGGCCTCCGCCGTGCTCGAGGCCTTGGACGGGCGCCCCGGCCGCAGCCTCTTGCGCGAGTTCCAGACGTAGAGGATCAGGATGTCGGCGCCGACGAACAGGACGACCAGCCCCTGGATGATGTACGTGAGATTGCCCGCCAGCTCCGGCTGGATCACGCTTCCGGAGCCGAGCCCGTGGTTCGTGCCATACAGCAGCCCGCCGAAGAGAAGCGCGGACAAGAGCGTGCCGACTGCGGTGTTACGGCCGAGCAGTGCGACGGCGATTCCGAGGAATCCGACCTGGCTGAACGGGATGTCGAGCTGACCGAACTGGTAGTTCGTGGTTCCGCCGAGCATGTCGAGGGCACCCGCGAGACCTGCGAATGCGCCGGAGATCGCCATGGCGCGGATGAAGTTCTTCTTCACGTTGATGCCGCCGTACGCGGCCGCGTCGGGGTTGAAGCCGACCGCCTTCACCTCGTAGCCGAGCGTCGTGCGGTTGAGAAGGGCCCAGAAGACGACGAGCGCTGCGAGGGCGATGAAGAGGCCGATGTGGAGCCCCTGGAATCCCTGCACCCCCCAGAAGTCGGGCAGCCGCGCGCTCGGCGACACCTGACCCGAGACCGGGCTTTCCGGGTTCGTCGGGTTCTGGAGCGGCCCACCGTCGCCGAAGAGCCACGACCCGAACCAGTACGCGATCCAGTTGAGCATGATCGTCGTGATCACCTCGTGCGCGCCGACCGTCGCCTTGAGCACGCCGGCAATCCCGGCGTACGCTGCGGCGGCGACAGTCCCTCCACACATCGCGAGCAGGATGTGCGGCAGTGGGGCCAAGTCCGGGAAGCTGACGCCGATCCAGTTGGCGACGATCAGGCCGACGAGGTACTGGCCCTGGCCGCCGATGTTGAACATCCCGCAGCGGAACGCGAACGCGACTGCGAGGCCGGTGAGGATGAGCGTCGTCGTCTGCAGGAGCGTCTGCGAAAGGTTGTAGGCGGAGATGTGGAGCAGGTTCGTGGTCGGGTGGAAGATCCAGTTGAGCCCGGAACCGTCGAAGATCTCGTTGAATGCGACGAGAGCGTTGTGGACGCTGTGCTGTGTGGCCGCGAGGACGATGAAGCCCATCACGAAGGCGAAGAGCACGGTCATGATCGGCACGACGATCCCCCCGGCGCGCTGCTTGAGCGCGAGGCGTGCCGCGAGCGTGCCCGTCTCGGCGGCCTGCTCCGGCGCGGGAGATGGGCCCGGATCCGTCATGCCGCGGCTGCCTCCCCTCCACCGAGCATCTCGAGCCCGATCTCGTCCTCCGACACCTCGCCGGTGTGCTCGCCGACGATCTCGCCCTCGTAGATGACAAGGATCCGGTCGGAGAGGGACAGGATCTCCTCGAGCTCGAGCGAAACGAGCAGGATCGCGCGGCCCTTGTCGCGCTCGGCCACCAGGCGACGATGGAGGTACTCGATGGCGCCCACGTCGAGCCCGCGCGTCGGTTGCGCGGCGATCAGCACCTTGGGGTCGCGCCCGATCTCGCGCGCCGCGACGACCTTCTGCTGGTTGCCGCCCGAGAGCCCGCCCGCGCGTGTGAGCGGGCCGCCGCCGCGCACGTCGAACTCGCGGATCAGCGTCCTTGCCCGGTCGATCATCCGCCCCGGAAAGAGCCAGCCGAAGCGAGCGTCGGGCGGCTTCGCGTAATCGTGGAGCGCGATGTTCTCGGCAATCGTGAACTCGAGCACCAGGCCTCGGCGCTGCCGGTCCTCCGGGATGTGCCCGATCCCGGCATCGAGCGCGGCCCGGGCGGTCGGGTGCGAGAGCTTGCGGCCCGCGATCGTCACCGTCCCGCTCTCGATCTTCTGCAGGCCGGTGATCGCGTCGATCAGCTCTGACTGCCCGTTCCCGTCGACGCCGGCGATGCCCACGATCTCGCCGTCACGGACGTCGAAGGAGACCCCACGCACCTTCTCGATCGCCCGGTCGTCCAGAACATGGAGATCCCGCACCTCGAGCAGCACGTCGCCGGGCTCGGCCGGCTTCTTGTCTACGCGCAGGAGCACGTCACGGCCGACCATCGCCCGCGCGAGCGATTCCTCGGTCGCCCCCGCTCGCGGCACCGTCTCGATCGTCTTGCCGCGCCGCAGCACCGTGATGCGGTCGGCGATCTCGAGCACCTCGTTGAGCTTGTGCGTAATGAAGATGATCGACTTCCCGTCGGCCTGCAGGCTGCGGATGATCTCGAACAGCTCCCCGGCCTCCTGCGGCGTCAGCACCGCGGTCGGCTCGTCGAGGATCAGCAGGTCGGCGCCGCGGTAGAGCGCCTTGAGGATCTCGACCCGCTGTTCCTGGCCGACGGTGATGTCGCTGATGAGGGCGCCCGGCTCAACTGCCAGCCCGAACTGCTCCGACAGCTCCCGCACGCGCTGCTCGGCACCCGACTCGTCGAGCAGAAGGGCGCTCCGGGGCTCGATGCCGAGGACGATGTTCTCGGCGACGGTCATCACCGGGATGAGCATGAAGTGCTGGTGCACCATCCCTATCCCGGCCTGGATCGCCTCGCGGGCGGACGAGAACGAGACGGGCTTCCCGTTCAGCCTGATCTCGCCTCCATCGGGCCGGTAGAGCCCGTAGAGGATGTTCATCAGGGTCGACTTGCCCGCGCCGTTCTCACCCAGCAGCGCGTGCACCTCCCCGCGGCGGACGTCGAACGAGACGTCGTCATTCGCGACGACGCCGGGGAACTCCTTGCGGATCCCCTGCATCTCGAGGACTAGGTCGTCAGCCACGCAGGGTGCTTATCTAACAGAAAAGAGAGGGCGGGCTCTCGCCCGCCCTCTCGTCAACCGCTGACCGCCGTCCTACTGAAGGACTGCGGGGGGCTTCAGCTTGCCCTTGATGATCTTCGTCTTGTAGCTCTTCATCAGCGTGATCCACGACTTCGGGACCGTCGGGCTGATCTTGCCGACGCCCACGCCGTTGTTCTTCAGATTGAACTTGAGGTTCTTGCCGCCCTTGAAGTTGCCCTTCGACGCGGCAATGACGGTGTCGTAGACGCCGACGTCCGTCTTCTTGATCGCGCTCGTGAGGATCCGCTTCGCGACGCTGTACTCGTCGGCGTCGACCCCGATGCCCCACTTCTTGAGCTTCGAGGCCTCCTTGAGGGCGCCGTCGCCGCAGAGACCGGCAACCTGGAAGATCACCTGGGCACCGCGGCCGATCTCGTTCTGCGCAAGGTTCGAACAGGCGGCCTGGTCCGTGAAGCTGTTCGAGAACTGGACGATCGTCTTCGTACCCTTGACCGCCTTCGCCGCGCAGTACTTGTAGCCGGCGATCCACGAGGTGACGGCTGAGATCTTGATGCCGCCCACAGCGCCGATCTTCTTCTTGCCCATCTTCTGAGCCTCTTTGGCCGCGAGCACACCGACGAGACAGCCGCTCTCCTGCGTCGCGTACGTGATGCCTTCCGTGTTAGGGGTCCCGCCGATGTTGGCGGCGGTGTCGTCCGTGATCGCGAACTTGATGTTCGGATACTGCTGAGCGTACTGCTTCACCGTGTCCTCGAGCAGGAAGCCCGCCGCGATGATGAGCTTGGCGCCGTCATGCACGGCCTGGTTGTAGTTCGGCTGGTAGTCGCTCGACGCGTGTGAGATGTACGAGAGCGCCGTACCATCGATCTTCGTCGCGGCCCTCTTCAGGCCCTTGAGCTGGTTCTTGTTGAACCCGTTGTCGTTGAAGCCGGCGACGTCGCTCACGAGCGCCGCCTTGTAGCCCTTCTTTGCGGCGGTCGGCGCCTTGGAGCCGCCGAACGCCGTGCCGACGGCCAGCGCCGCAATGAGCGCAACCGCGCCCGCGGCCAGTAGCCAGCGTGAAACCCTCACGTGCCCTCCCTCATTCGTCAGTAAAGCCCGATTCCGGGCGATCCTAGCCCCATATTTGACGAACCGGAAGGGGGTTCGGTTAGTCCATTTGGGCGTATGTGTGGTACTGGCTCTCGTCGACGAGCACGCGACGCGGCTTCGAGCCTTCGTAGCCCGAGACGATTCCGCGGCGCTCGAGCATGTCGACCAGCCGACCCGCACGCGTGTAGCCGACTCGCAGCCGCCGCTGCAGGAGAGACACCGACGCGGTCTGTGTCTGGACGACGATCTCGATTGCCTTGTCGAGCAGCGGATCGTCGTCCGGGTCGAACTCCCCGTGCTCGGAGCCGTCGTCGCCCGGCTCCGCGAAGACCTCCGGGAGCTCGAGGTAGCTCTCGTCGAGCTCCTGCTCGCGCTGGCGCGTCTGCTCGACTACGAGCGCGATCTCCTCCTCCGACACGTATGCGCCCTGGACACGCTGCAGCCGCGAGGTGCCGAGCGGCTTGAACAGCATGTCGCCCTGGCCGAGAAGCGACTCCGCCCCTCCCTGGTCGAGGATCACGCGCGAGTCGGTCTGGGACGAGACGGCGAACGCGATCCGAGACGGGACGTTCGCCTTGATCATGCCGGTGATCACGTCGACCGACGGCCGCTGCGTCGCGAGGACGAGGTGGATGCCCACGGCCCGCGACTTCTGCGCGAGGCGGATCACCGCGTCCTCGACGGCCTGCGGCGCGACCATCATCAGGTCGGCGAGCTCGTCGATCACGACGAGGACATACGGCAGGGTCGGCTCGCCGCGCTGACGGAAGGCCCGGTTCGCCTCGGTGATGTTGCGCGCGCGCACCGACGAGAGACGCTCGTAGCGGCGCTCCATCTCGGCCAGGCAGTTGGCGAGGACGGCGCTCGCCTCCTTGGGGCTCGAGACGACCGGCGTCAGGAGGTGCGGCACCGACTCGAAGTGGCTCAGCTCGATCCGCTTCGGGTCGATCAGGATGAGGCGCACGTCGTCGGGCGTCGCGCGCAGGAGGACGGACGTCAGCAGCGCGTTGAGGCAGCCCGACTTACCGGAGCCCGTCGTCCCCGCGATGAGCAGGTGCGGCATCCGCGCGAGGTCGGTCCACACCGCCGCGCCGGAGATGTCCTTCCCCAGCCAGACGGAGACGGGGCTCGCGGTCGGCGGCAGCGGCTCGAAGATGTCGCCGAGCGTGACGAGGTTCGGCGAGAGATTCGGCAGCTCGACCCCGACCGCCTGCTTCCCCGGGATCGGCGCGAGGATCCGGATCTCGGTCGTCGCGAGGGCGTACGAGAGGTCGTCCCTCAGCGCCGCGACCTTCGCCACCTTCGTTCCCGGCGCGAGCTGGAGCTCGTAGCGCGTCACGCGCGGGCCGGAGATCTGGCCGATCACCGTCGCCTCCACGCCGAAGTGAGCGAGCGTCTGCACGAGCAGCTCGGCGACGCGCGCGGCCGTCTCGCCCGACTCGTCCCCGCGCTCGGGCGACACGCGGAGGACGCCGGAGTCCGGCAGCCGATACTCGGCGTGCTCGGATGTGACCTCGTCGAACAGCGTCGGCGGGTCTTCGAGCAGCGACGGGGGCTCCGTCTGGAGCGGCGAGGGCTGAGCCCCGGCGTGCGGCGGCTGAGCCATCCCGCCCACGACGTCGGGGAAGGCGGAGACGGCGTCGACCGGCGGCGTGAGCGAGGGCGCCGGCGGCGGCGCGACCGGCGTGACTGTTTCGTGACGGTGGCTGCTACCGGCCGTGCGGCCCGTCGCGGCCTTGCGCGCGGCGACGTGGATGCCGCGGCCCGAGCGACGCAGGAGGGCTCCGAGCGAGGCGCCGGAGAGGAGCAGCGAGCCGACGAGCATGAGCAGCCCGCCGAGCAGGAGCGAGCCGGTGGCGCCGATCGCGATCCCCACCGCGCCGCCGAGAAGCTGGCCTAAGTAGCCGCCCTGGTCCTTGCCGAGCGTGATCATGAGGCCGCAGCCGAGCACGGCGAGGCCGGTGCGGAACGGCCGAACCTCGACGAGCGCGCTCCGCGTCACCATCAACGCGCCGAGCACGACGAGCGCCACCGGAACGACGTACTTCGCGTCGCCGATCAGCCTGTCGAGCCCGTCGCCGAGCCAGCCGCCGACGTAACCGCCGTTCCAGCCGAAGTAGAGGACGGCGCCGAGATAGAGGCCGAGCGCGACGGCGCCGAGCCCCCAGAGCTCCGGGTGCTGGCCGCGGGACCGGGCGCCCCGCTTCGTCCGCGTCTTGCGGACGCGGCTCGGCAGCTTCGGACGCAGCTTCCTCTTCCGCTTGCGCGGCATGCGCTTGGTTTCGCGCAAAGCTGGGCCTATCCTCCGTCGATGACCCCCGAGACGCAGTATGCGCGGAGCGGCGACGTAAACATCGCGTACCAGGTCGTCGGAGAGGGGCCGCGCGACCTCGTCTACGTGCCGGGTTGGGTCTCGAACGTCGAGATGATGTGGGAGCAGCCGCCGATGGCGCGGTTCCTCGAGCGGCTCGCCTCGTTCTCGCGTCTCATCCTCTTCGACAAGCGCGGAACGGGGCTCTCCGACCGGGTGTCCAACGACGAGCTCCCGACCCTCGAGCGGCGCATGGATGACGTGCGGGCCGTGCTCGAGACCGTCGGCTCCGAGCGCGCCGCGCTCTTCGGGCACTCCGAGGGCGGAAACATGTGCATGCTCTTCGCCGCGACACATCCCGAGCGCACAACGGCCCTGATCACGCTCGGCTGCTTCGCGAAGCGCCGCGATCCGGACGACGACTATCCCTGGGCACCCGCCGTAGACGACCGAGAGGAATCGACGCTGGACGTCGAGCGGAACTGGGGACACTTACGGCCGGAGGACGTCGAGTACTACGCTCCCAGCCGGGTCGGGGACGAGCAGTTCGTGCGCAACCTCGAGCGCTACTTCCGGCGCGGCGCGAGCCCCGGGGCGGCGGCCGCGCTCCTCCGCATGAACTCGTACATCGACGTCCGGGCCGTGCTGCCGACGATCCGGGTGCCCACCCTCGTCCTCCACCGCAAGGGCGATCGCGACGTCAACGTCGCCGAGGGGCGCTACCTCGCCTCAAGGATCCCCGGCGCGAGGTTCGTCGAGCTCGCCGGCGACGATCACGTGATCTCGGCCGGCGAAATCGAGCCCGTCGCCGACGAGATCGAGGAATTCCTGACCGGGACGCGGCCGCTGCCCGACCCCGATCGCGTGCTGGCCACGGTCATGTTCACCGACATCGTCGGGTCGACCGAGCAGGCAGTCCAGCTGGGAGACCGTCGCTGGCGCGAGCTGCTCGGCGCACACGAGAGCGCGGTCCGACGCGAGCTCGACCGTTTCCGCGGCCGCGAGGTGGACACGGCCGGAGACGGGTTCCTCGCGACCTTCGACGGGCCTGCCCGGGCCGTGCGGTGCGCCCTCTCGGCCGCCGACGCGATCCGGGAGCTGGGCGTGGAGATCCGAGCGGGTGTCCACACCGGCGAATGCGAGCTGGACGGCCCGAAGGTGCGCGGCATCGCCGTCCATACCGGCGCGCGCATCGCCTCGCTCGCCGGGGCGGGCGAGGTGCTGGTTTCCCAGATGGTCAAAGATCTCGTCTCGGGCTCGGGGCTCGAATTCGAGGACCGCGGCTTGCACGAGCTCAAGGGCGTGCCGGGCGGGTGGCGGCTCTACGCCGCCGTCTGACTCTCCGCGACGAGCATCCCGTAGTAGGTCGGAGCGGCGTAGGCGAGCACGTCGACGCGGGCCGCCTCCCCGACCGTCCCCTGGAGCACGAGGAGCTGCCAGAGCGAGTCCGCCTTGGCGTCCTCGACGAGCTCCGCGAGCGGCAGGAAGTCGAGGCGGCCGGAGGCGAGGATCTCCTGCAGCCGGGCGTCGTACTCGGCCGCGGCCGGGTCGAAGCCGTATGGGCCGTCCGCCGCGTGCGCGTGGCCGTGATCCGCGCTCGCAACCAGCGCAACCCGCTTCCCTTGTAACACTTTGTTACTAGCGAGGACCTGTCCGAGCTGGAGGTGCTCCTCGAGCGGCCGGTCGCGGGCCGGCGAGACGACGAGCACGCGGCTCGGGCGAAGGAACGAGAGCGGAACCTCCGAGCCCCAGTCGAGCGGGAACTCGGCCGTCGCGGGGTCGTTGCCTCCGTACGAGACGCCGAGGATCGGCAGCGACGCCTCGAGCAGCGCTGCGGCTGCCTCCGCGTCCGTCTCCCACTCCGCGACCTTTCCCGCAGTCACGACCGCGAAGTGCCCCTCCACGTGGACGGAGTGCGGCGTCACCACGATCGCGACGTCGGGAGCGGCCGCGGCGAAGCGGCGACCGAGCTCCTCCATCGCTGCCCGCAGGCCCTCGTCGAGATCCATGTCGCCGTGCGGCGCGATGCAGGCGAAGCAGATCACGCGAGGCTCGCGAGCCGCGAGACGAGGAGCTCGAGGAAGCGGCCGGCGTCGACGTCCACGCCGACCTCCGCGTTCGGCTCGCGGCCGCTGACGCCGCGGAGGTCGACAACCGTGCGGCCGTCGCAGTAGCTCGAGTCGGTCTCGACCGCGACGTTCACGCGACGGGTGGTCAGGAGCGTCGGGTCGATGACGTGCGCCACCGCCATGGCGTCGTGGATCGGCGACCCGCCGAAGCCGTACGAGCGCTCGTGGAAACGCTGGAAGAAGTCGGACAGCTCGGCGACGAAGCGGCCGGCGCGCCCCGTCTCACGCAGCCGCTCGGCGTGCGCACGCGTGAAGAGCGCCTTGTGCGTCACGTCGAGCCCGACCATCGTGATCGGGATCCCGCTCGCGAAGACGATCGCCGCTGCCTCGGGGTCGACGAAGGCGTTGAACTCGGCCGCGGGAGTGACGTTCCCCTCGCCGATCGCGCCGCCCATCCAGACGATGCGGTCGGGCCGGATGCCTCGCTCGAGCCAGCCCGCGACGTTCGTCAGCGGCGCGGTGGCCACGAGGACGACGCCGGGCCGAAGCCACTCGCCCGGGTCCGTGTCGACCGCCCGCGCCGAGGGCTCCGGAAGCTCTGGCCCGTCGAGGCCCGTCTCCCCGTGCACGTGCGCCGCGGTGCGAAGCTCGCGGCGGAGCGGCGCGCCCGCGCCCGCGACGACCGGGATGTCGCTGCGGCCGCCGATCTCGAGCGTGATCAGCGCGTTCCGGGTCGTCTTGTCGAGCGTCTGGTTGCCCGCGACGGCCGTGACTCCGACCAGCTCGACCTCCGGGGAGGCGAGCGCGAGCAGGATCGCCATGGCGTCGTCGTGCCCAGGGTCGCAGTCGATGACGATCGGGATCCTCACAACAGCGCGTCGACCTCCTCGGCGGTCGGGAGCGAGGTCTGGGCGCCGAAGCGCGATACCGCGAACGCGCCGGCGGCGCAGGCTCTGCGTAGTGCCTCCTCGCGCGCGCGTCCCTCGACGAGCGAGACGACGAGGCAGGCCGTGAACGCATCGCCGGCGGCGGTGCCGTCGACCGCATGCACCGCGGGCGGCTCGGCGCGTGCCACCTCCTCCCCGTCCTCGAGCAGTACGGCGCCCTCGGCCCCGAGCGTCAGGCAGACGAGAGCGCGGCGCGCGCCCAGCGCCTCGAACTCGAGCCGGTTCACCACGGTCAGCTCGGCCGGAGGAGCCCCCGCTCGCGCCGGGGCCGCGTTGAGGAAGAACCGCGGAGCGAGCTCGGCCACACGCGCGACCGTATCCGCCGGGATCTCCTGCTGGCACAGCACCGCATCCGCATCTCCGAGGTCGACGTCCTCCGGCCGCAGGTCGGCGTTCGCGCCGGGCGCGACGACGATGGTGGTCTCACCCTCCGCGTCCACAGTGATCAGCGCCACGCCCGTCGGCGCCTCGCTCACGAGCCACCGCTCCTCGACGCCGGCCTCGCGGAGCCCTGCAAGCGCCTCCTCCGCGAGCTCGTCGCGCCCGACGCAGCCGACCAGCCGCACCTGGGCGCCGAGCCGCGCCGCGGCGACGGCCTGGTTCGCTCCCTTGCCGCCGGGAACGCGCGCGAAGCGGGCGCCCGTCAGCGTCTCGCCCGGCCGCGGCAGCCGCTCCGACCGCACGACGAGGTCGAGGTTGATCGAGCCGACGACCGTGAGCTGCGGCCTAGCCATGCGGCGAGCCTAACCCGAGGTTACTCCGTCGCCGCAGCGGAGATTCAGAGGATGTGCACGCCGACGACGAGCAGCAGCGCGCGGCGGACGAGGCAACGTTCCGCGAGGCGAACGAACGGATCAGGGAGGTGCAGGCGGAGCTCGAGCTCAGCCGCCAGCTCGTCCCGTTCCTCTGCGAGTGCGACGACACGTCGTGCCATGAGCCGATCCTCCTGGGTGCCGAGGAATACGAGCGCGTGCGCAGCGACGGCACCTGCTTCGTCATTGTCGCCGGCCACAGCACGCTCGGAGAGATCGTGGAGGAAGCCGCGGGTCACGCGATCGTGCGCAAGACGGGCCTCGGCGGCCTCGTCGCCGCCGAGAGGGATCCGAGAGAGGAGGGCCGGTGGCCGACGAGCAGGCGCGCCGAGTCGGGCTGAACGAGGCGCTCTTCCGCGAGGTGAACGAGCAGATCCGAAGTCTCTCCGACGAGTTCTCGACCGACGATGGCTCGATCACGGTGGTCTGCGAGTGCGGTGACGCCGACTGCATCGAGCGGCTGGAGGTGCAGCTCTCGGACTACGAGCGCGTCCGGGCGGACAGCCTCCTGTTTCTGGTCGCCCAGGGCCACGTGTTCCCGAACGTCGAGCGGGTCGTCGAGTCTGCCGACGGGCACGAGGTCGTGCAGAAACAGGCGGGTCCCGCAGTCGAGTTGTCGCAGGAGACAGATCCGCGGTCCTGACAGACTGCGCCGCTGGAATGGGCGTCGCGCACTGGGACGAGGTGGAGACCCACCGCCGGGCGAAGGGCGAGATGGACGCGTCCTGGCAATGGCTCGGCAACGCGGCCGACACGAGCGGCGTCGGCGTCAACCGCGTCCGCGTCGAGCCGGGGAAGCTGCCGACACCTCCGCACTCGCATGGCGCGTCCGAGGAGCTGTACTTCGTCCTCGCAGGCTCGGGGCTCGCCTGGCAGGACGGAGCGACGCACGAGGTGCGGCCGCTCGACTGTGTCATCCATCGCGCGGACGAGATGGAGCACACGTTCGTCGCCGGGGCCGAGGGGCTCGAGTACCTCGTCTTCGGCACGCGGCACCGGACGGAGATCGGCTGGCTCCCGCGCTCTCGCGCGATCCGGATCGGCTGGCCCTGGGTCGAGGGCCGCGACGACGACCCCTGGGACGTCGAGGCGACGGTGGAGCCGCTCGAGCTCGGCGAGCCGGCGCCGCGGCCGCCGAACATTGTCAACGTCGACGAGGTCGAGCTCCAGACGGTCCGCCACCAGACGTTCGCGTATCTCACTCCCGATGAGAAGACCCGGCTCGCCGGGCTCGGTTGGGAGAAGCTTCCCGCCGGCCACCGTGGCTCCGTCCCCCACTGCCATTCGGCGGAGGAGGAGATCTTCGTCATCCTCGAAGGAACGGCGACACTCGAGCTCTGGCCGCGTGACGGAGACGTCGAGGAGACGCCGCTTCGGCCCGGTCACGTCGTGGCGCGACCGCCGGGCACAGGTGTCCCCCATTCCTTCCGCGCCGGCCCCGACGGCGTGACGATGCTCGTCTACGGCACGCGCGACCCGAACGACATGGCCTGGTATCCGCGCTCGCGCAAGATCGCGTGGCGCGGCCTCGGCGTGATCGGCCGGATCGAGACGCTCGACCGCCTCGAGGGCGAGCCGCTCGAGGAGGACTGATGGCCTACGACGAGGAGCTCGCCGACCGGATCCGGGAGCTGCTCGGCGACCGCGACGGCCTGACCGAGATGAAGATGTTCGGAGGCCTCGCGTTCCTGATCGGCGGCAACATGGCGATCGCGGCGAGCGGCCAGGGCGGGATCCTCGTTCACGTCGATCCCGAGGAGTCCGACGAGCTAGTCGCGTCGACCGCGGCGGCGTTGATGGAGATGCGCGGCCGGACGATGCGCGGCTGGCTCCGCGTCGATACGGCCGACGTGGCCGACGACGCGGCGCTCGGCGAGTGGGTCGAGCGCGGCGCCGCCTACGCGGCCTCCCTCCCCCCGAAGTAACCGTCCCGAGCGGACCTGACCCGGTGCCAGGCACCGAGACGTGTCGCTTTCGGACCGCTGATGCGCGGATCCGCCCTGTTTGAGCCATCGCGGGCTGTTCGGGACATGTTCCGGTGCCTGACACCGGGACGTGTCCGGAGGAGACGTGACTCACCCGGTGCGCCGGGAGGCGCTCAGACCTCGACGATCACCGGAAGGACCATCGGGCGGCGGCGGGTGCGGTCGTAGACGATGCCGCCGAGCGCGTCGTGCAGGTGCTCCTGGAGCAGCTTGATCTCGGTCACGTCGTCGCGGAGCAGCTCGTCGAGGACGCGCGCTGCCTCCTCACGCAGCTCGTCGAGCAGCGGCTCGGCCTGCTCGCCGAAGCCGCGGGCGATCAGCTCCGGCGGCGCGGTCAAGCCGCCGCTGTCCTGCGCCGCCAGCGTGGCGACGACGATGAGGACGCCGTCCTCCGCGAGCTTGCGCCGGTCGCGTAGCGCGACGTCGTGCACGTCGCCGACACCGAGGCCGTCCACGAACGTGACCCCGGCCTCGACCTCGCCCACGATCTTCGGCACGCCGTCCCGCAGCTCGACGACGCTGCCGTTCTCGGCGAGGACGATGCGATCGTCAGCCACGCCTCCCTCCCGGGCCAGCTGTGCGTGGGCCGCGAGCATCCGGAACTCACCGTGCACGGGCATCACCGCCTTCGGACGCAGGAGCCCGATGATCGTGCGCAGCTCCTCGGCGCGGCCGTGGCCGGAGACGTGCACGGGCGCGTTGTCCTCGTGCAGCACCTCGGCACCCATCTTGGCGAGCCGGTTGATCGCGTCGTGCACCCGCAGCTCGTTGCCCGGGATCGGCTTCGCGGAGATGATCACTGTGTCCCCCGCCTCGACCGAGACGGCGGGATGATCGTTGTACGCGATCCGGGTCATGGCCGACATCGGCTCTCCCTGGCTGCCCGTGCAGAGGATGAGCTGCTCGCCGCGGGGGAGCTCGGCGAGCTCGTTCGGCCGCAGGATCGCCTCCTCGGGCACGTCCATGTAGCCGAGGTTGCGCGCGATGTTCGCGTTCTTCCGCATCGAGCGGCCGACGAACGCGACCTTGCGCCCGCAGTCGACCCCGACGTCGGCGGCCTGCTGCATCCGGTGCACGTTCGAAGCGAAGGAGGAGACGAGGATGCGGCCCTCGCGGTGCGGGAAGATCTGGCGGAACGCCTCCCCCACGACCCGCTCGGACTCGGTGACGCCCGCCCGCTCCGCGTTCGTCGAGTCGCCCAGCAGGAGGTCGACTCCGCGGCTGCCGATCTCGGCGAGCCGGCCGACGTCGGTCCGCTGCCCGTCGACGGGCGTGTGGTCGAGCTTGTAGTCACCGGTGTGGGCGACGCGGCCGCCCGGCGTCTCGAGCACGACCGCGGCGGCGTCCGGGATCGAGTGCGCCATCCGCACGAGCTCGAGCCGGAACGGGCCGAGCTCGACGGGATCGTCGCCGGGCATCAGCTCCCGCAGCTCGGCCACGCGCAGCAGGCCGTGCTCGTCGAGCTTCGACTTCACGAGCGCAAGCGTGAGCCGCGTCGCGAGCACGAGCGGCACCCGCACCTCGCGCATGAGGTACGGCAGCGCGCCCACGTGGTCCTCGTGCCCGTGCGTGAGCACGACCGCGCGCACCATCTGCTCCCGGTCCCGCAGATAGCTGAAGTCCGGCAGGACGAGGTCGACACCGAGATGCTCGTCGCGCGGGAACGCGAGCCCGGCGTCGACGACGACGATCGAGCCGTCCGCCTCGTAGACGGTCATGTTCTTGCCGACCTCGCCGAGGCCGCCGAGCGGGATGATGCGGCAGACGCCCATCGCGCGAGAGTGTAGGGCGCCGGCTACGCCGAAGCGGCGGCGAGCAAGCCCGCGCGCTCGAGGCAGGAGCGGATCTGCCCGAGCTCCTCCTCGTCGGGCTCCACCATCGGCAGCCGGTGCCCGCCGACCGCGTGGCCGGCGAGGTTGAGCGCCGCCTTGATCGGGATCGGGTTCACCTGGATCCGGAGCAGCTCGTACGACGGCTCGAGCTCCTCGTGCACCGCCCGGGCGCCTTCCACGTCGCCCTCGCGGTGGAGCCGGATCATCTCCGCGATCTGCGGGCCCCAGAGATGCGCCGTGACCGACACGACGCCGACGCCGCCGAGCTCGAGGAACGCGAACGTGTTGGGGTCGTCGCCGCAATAGAGGTCGAGCCGGGTCTCCTCGGCGATGAACCGCGCCTGCTCGGGGTCGTCGAGCGCCTGCTTGACCGCGACGACGTTCTCGATCTCCGCGAGCCGCGCGATCGTCTCGGGCTCGATGTTGACGACGACCCGGCTGGGGATGTTGTACGCGACCACGGGAAGATGGGTCGACCCGGCGATCTCCTCGAAGTGGCGGACGATCGCCCGCTGCGGCGGCTTGTTGTAGTACGGCGTCACGACGAGGATCCCGTCGACGCCGAGCTCGGTGGCCTGCCGGGTCAGCTGCGCCGAGTGGGCCGTGTCGTAGGTGCCGCTGCCGGCGATCACCGTCGCGCGCCCGCCCACCGTCTCGACCGCGGCCTCGAAGAGCGCGAACTTCTCCTCGTCGGTCAGGGTCGGCGATTCGCCGGTCGTGCCGCAGACGACGAGCCCGTCGGACCCGTTCTCCACGAGGAAGCCCGCCAGCTCGCGGAAGCGGTCCAGGTCGACCGACCCGTCCGCCTGGAACGGCGTCACCATCGCGGTGATCACGGAGCCGAGCATGTGCAGCAGAGTCTACGAGAGCGCGCCCTGCAACTCCTGCAAGGCGTAGAAGACGCCCTCGGAGAAGGTCGGGTACGGCTGGATCGTGTCGACGAGCGTCTCGACCGGCACGGCTGCCTTGATCGCGAGCGTGAACTGCCCGAGCCACTCGGCCGCCTGGGGCCCGACGATGACGGCTCCGACGAGGACGCCCTGCCGGGGCTCGGCGAAGACGCGGACGAAGCCGTCGCGCTTCGGCCGTTCGTACGTGGAGAGGCGCGGCAGCGACGTCACCTCGACGCGCGCGCTGACCAGGTCGTCGCCCTCCACCCGGCCCGCCGTCGCCACCTCCGGGTCGGTGAAGATCCCGGCGGGGACGGCGCGGTAGTCCGCCTTCGCGTGCCGGCGGCACATGTCCGCCGCGGCCACCCGTGCCTGGTACTTGCCGACGTGGGTGAACTGCGCGATGCCGGTGATGTCGCCGATCGCCCACACGCTGTCCGCCCCCCGCGCCCGCAGCCGCTCGTCCACTTCCACCCCGCGCTGCGAGATCTCGACCCCGAGCTGCTCGAGCCCGAGCCGCTCGACGTTCGGCCGACGCCCCGTCGCGACGAGGAGCCGCTCCGTCTCGAGGGTGGAGCCGTCCGAGAGGTGGATCCGGATCCCCGGCTCGACCCGCACGACCCCGACGCCCAGGCGGACGTCGATCCCCTCCGCGCGGAACACGTCCGCCATCAGCTCGCCGGCGTCGGAATGGACGCGCCCGAGCAGCCGTTCGCTGCGCTCCACGATCGTCACCTGGGAGCCCATCCGGGCGAAGAACTGCGTCAGCTCGGCGCCGACCGGCCCGCCGCCCATCACGACCAGGCTGTGCGGCACCTTGTGCGTCCGCGTCGCCTCCCGGTTCGTCCAGTACTCCACCGAGTCGAGGCCGTCGATCGGCGGGATCGCGGGACGCGAGCCCGTGGCGAGGACGAGCCGGTCGTACTCGAGCTGCTGCCCGTCCACCTCGACGACGCCCGGCTCCGCCACCCGGCCTTCGCCGCGGACGAGCCGGCAGTTCCACTCCTCGAGGTAGTGGAGCTGCCCGGAGTCGTCCCAGTCGCCCGTGATCGCGTCACGCCACGCCCACACGCCGTTCGGGTCGAGCTGCTCGCCGTGCAGCCCGGGCGCCCGCTCGAGCGACGAGGCGAGCTCCGTCGTACGCAGCATCGTCTTCGTCGGCATGCACGCGAAGTACGAGCACTCGCCGCCCACGAGACGGCTCTCGACCAGCGTGACCTGCGCCTCGTCGTCGTACCGGCGGAGGGCCCCGACGAAGTGCTCGCCGGTCGACCCGCCGCCCAGTACGACGATCTTCACTACTTGAGGCCGTTCGCCTTCAGGAACCCGTCGGCGATCTGCTTCGGGGTCGCCTTGTCGACGACGTACGCCTTGTTCATCGCCTGCATGGCCCCGAGCGTGAGCAGGCGCGAGACCTTGTTGGAGATCGAGGCGATCTGCTTGCCCGCCGAGCTATTGAGCAGCTTCTTCGACACCACCGGCGCGACGTTCTGGAAGCCGAAGATGTGCTTCGTGTCGGTGAGCGCCCTGTACTTCTTGTGCTGCAGCTGCTGCGGGTCGGTCGAGAAGCCGTCGCCCGCGGTCGCCTTCTTCTGGTCGAGCAGCGTGTAGACGCTGATCGTCCCGATCGGGACGAACTTGATGTGCGTCAGCTTGTAGATCTTCTTGAAGCCGAGGATGCAGGTGATCCGCGTGTCGCACTCCGGATAGCCCGCATACGAAAATGACTTCCCCTTCATGTCTGCGATCGTCTTGACGCCGAGCTTGTTCGCCGTCTTCGTCAGCATCGTGAACGTGTCGCTGTCGTAGAACGGCGTCGGCTTGAGCAGCGTCTGGCCGTGCTTCTGCTCGTACGTCTTCGCCACGCTGTACGTAGCAGCGGCGGTCTTCGGCGCCGACTTCGCCTTCGCGAGGTCGAGCGCGATCACGCCGGTGTACTCCGGGTAGAAGTTCATCTTCCCGTGCTCGATCGCCGTGTTGGCGAGCTCGGACGAGCCGAAGCTGCCCTTGAATCGGACGTTGAAGCCCTTGGCCTGCAAGGCCTGTCCGTAGAGCTGCCCCAGGATGTACTCCTCGCCGAAGTTCTTCGTGCCGAGAACGATCGTCGGCTTCGAGACCGTCTTCTGCGCGCCCGCAACGCCGCTGTGCTTGGCGCCGCCGCACGCTGTAAGGCCGATCAGAAGCGCGACTCCGAACGAGACCGCGAACGCCGCCTTCGCGGCGCGCCGCGTGTGCTTGCGAACCATCTCTCCTCCTTCAGAGTTGAATGTTCCCGGGACCCTATGTCCTCGGAGCCATCCTGCGGAAGGCCCCGCGCTGCGCGAGCCCGAGTGCACCTGCCGTGAGCAGCGCGAGCGCCGAGACGCAGAGCGCGGCGGCGAGCACGCCGTCGAGGCCGTAGCGCACCTGGCTGGCCATGATGTCGCCGAGCCCGCCGCCGCCGAAGATGCCGGCCAGCGTGGCCGTCGCGATGACGAAGACCGCAGCGACCCGCACGCCGGCGAGGATGAACGGCAGGCCCAGGGGCAACTCGACCCGCGCGAGGATCTGCCTCTCGGTCAGCCCCATCCCTCGCGCGGCCTCGACCACATCGCGGTCGGCGCCTTCCACCGCGAAGTAGGAGTTGGTCAGCAGCGGCGGCACGGCGAGCACGACGAGGGCGACCGTGTTGTTCCAGAAGCCGACACCGAGGATCGCGATCCCCACACCGATGAGCGCGACGCTGGGCAACGCCCGACCGATCGTCGAGACGCCGAGGGCGAAAGTCAGCCCCCGATGCCGATGCCCGAGCCAGAGGCCGAGCGGCAGGGCGATCACGAGCCCGATGCCGAGAGCGGTGAAGGCCAGCTCGGCCGTCTCCGCGGCCTTCTGGAGCAGCAGGCCGGCGTGGTCGGGGATGAAGCGGAGCGTGTCGACGAAGAGCGAGGCAAGCATCAGCGGAGCCGGCTCCACGGCGTGAGAGCGTGCTGCAACAGCGTCAGCAGCCCGTCGGCGACGAGTGCGAGGAGGATCGCCAGCCCACCTGCCGCGACGAGCTCCGTGCGGAAGATGTCCGGCTGGCCGAGCGCGTCGAAGATCGGGCCGCCGAGGCCGTAGTAGATGAGGAAGGCGGCCACCGTGGCGATCGAGATCGTCGAGACGGTCGCCACCCGGACGCCGGCCAGGATGGCCGGGAGCGCGAGCGGCAGCTCGACGCGCCAGAACGTCTGCCTGCGCGTGAGACCCATGCCGCGCGCCGACTCGAGCACCTCCGCGGGCACGCCGTGCAGGCCAGCGACGATGTTGCGGTAGAAGACGAACAGCGTGTACGACACGAGCGCAATCTCGATCGTCGTCACCGTCAAGCCCGTGAACGGCACGAGGAGCTGGAAGAAGGCGATGCTCGGGATCGCGTAGAGAAAGTCGGTGAACGCGCCGAGCGGCACGTCGAAGAGACGAAACCGGAAGCCGACGAGCGCGAGCAGGAAGGCGGCCCCGAAGCCGATCCCGACCGCGATCAGCGTGAGCTCGATGTGCTGCACGAGCGCCGGCTGGAGGATGTCGCTCCAGTGGTCCTTCACCCACTCCCTGCAGAACCAGCCGTTGTTGCGGAGGCAATCGCTCCCGTGACCGAAGTTCGGGATCACCGGGCCGCCGCCGTCGGCCACGCGCCAGCCGGTCACGCGAGGATGTCCTCGCGCGTCACGACGCCGAGCGGGGAGCCGGCGCCGTCGGTCACGAGCAGGGCGTCCCGCTTCTCCGCGACGAGCAGCGCGAGCGCGTCGCGGAGGCTCGTGTCGGCGGACAGCCGGGGCAGGCCGTCCTCTCCCGCCGCGGGCGCCAGCTCGAGCTGGCCGAGCGTGCGCAGGGCGAGCGCCTTCAGCGCCCGGTCGCGGCCGACGAAGTCGGCGACGAACTCGTCCACCGGCTGTCCGAGGATCTGCTCCGGCGTGTCGTACTGCGCGAGCCGCCCGCCCTCGCGCAGGATCGCGATGCGGTCGCCGACCTTCATCGCCTCGTCCACGTCGTGCGTGACGAAGACGACGGTCTTGCGCAGCTCGCGCTGCAGGCGCAGGAACTCGTCCTGCAGCCGCGCCCGCACGATGGGGTCGATCGCGCCGAACGGCTCGTCCATCAGCATCAGGGGCGGATTGGCGGCGAGCGCCCGGGCCAGCCCGACGCGCTGGCGCTCGCCGCCGGAAAGCTGCGCGGGGAAGCGCTTCGCGTAGGACGGGTCGAGGCCGACGAGCTCGAGCAGCTCGGCCGAGCGCGTCTTGATCCACGAGCGCGGCCGGCCGAGCAGCCGCGGCACCGTCCCGATGTTCGCCTCCACCGTCATGTGCGGGAAGAGGCCGACCTGCTGGATGACGTAGCCGATCGAGCGGCGCAGCTCGGTGAGGTCGTGCTCGAGGATCGACCTGCCGTCGATCCGGATGTCCCCGCTCGTGAGCGGGATCAGCCTGTTCACGAGCTTGAGCGCCGTCGTCTTGCCGCCTCCGGACGGCCCCACGAGAACGCAGATGTCCCCCGCCGGCACCGTGAGCGAGAGATGGTCGACCGCCGCACCCTCGCGGCCGGGGTAGACCTTCGTCGCCTCGTCGAAGACGAGCTCGGCCGCCTCGGTCGGCATGCAGTGAATCTTCTACGAGATGAGGGTCTCCAGGCCGACTGTCAGGCCCGGAGGGAGCTCGCCGAGCTTCTCGAGCGCCAATAGGACACCGTCGCCGAACGACTCGCGGCCCGTGGTGTCGTGGCGGATCGTGAGCAGCTGGCCCTCGCCGCCGAAGATCACCTCCTGGTGCGCGACGAGCCCGGGCAGGCGCACGGAGTGGATCGCGGTGCCGTCGCCGATCAGGTCCGCGGTCGCCCTGGCAGTGCCCGACGGCGCGTCCTTTTTCGCCTCGTTGTGGAGCTCGACGATCTCGGCCCGCGGGAAATGCGCGGCCGCCTCGCCCGCGAAACGCATCATCAGGACCGCGCCGAGCGAGAAGTTCGGCGCGACGAAGAGCCGCAGCCCCTTCTCGGCCGCGAGCGTGCCGAGCTCGCCCGGCTCCCAGCCGGTCGTGCCGACGACGCACGAGACGCCCTGCTCGAGCGCGGCGCGGACGTTGGCCGGCGCCGCCTCGGGCGTCGTGAAGTCCACCGCGGCGTCGCAGCCGCCGACGTCGGGCTCGTCACCGAGCTCGATGCCTCGCACCTCGTGGCCGGCCGCCTCGAGCCGGCGCACCACGGCGCTTCCCGCCTTCCCCTCGGCGCCGAAGAAGGCGATCTTCACGCGGCCGCCTGGTCGACCAGGGTCGCGCTCGCGCGGCCTGCGGCGGAGCGGAAATGCTCCTCGTCGGGCCCGACACCCGCCGCTGCGAGCCGCTCGGGCGGCAGCAGCACGGCGGCGAGCTCGGCCAGCTCGTCGGCGTCGACCGCGTCGATCTCGGCGATCACGCGCTCGAGCGTCAGCAGCTCCGTATCGGTGACGAGTGACTTCCCGAGCCGGCTCATGCGGTTCGAGGTGGACTCGAGGGAGAGGACGATGCGCCCCTTGAGGCTCTCCTTCGCGCGCTCGAGCTCGCCCTTCCGCAGCCGGCCCGCCGCGATCTCGCCGATCTGCTCGACGCAGATCTCGACGCACGGGCCGAGGTTCTCCTCGCGCGTGCCGACGTAGACGCCCAGGACGCCGGTGTCCGTGTACTGGGCCCCGAAGCTGTAGACGGCGTAGGCCATGCCCCGCTTCTCGCGGATCTCCTGGAACAGCCGCGAGGACGCCGAGCCGCCGAGGATCGCGTCGAGGAGGGACGCGGCGAACCGGCGGCGGTCCGAGCGCGAGATCCCGGTCGCGCCGAGGCAGAGGTGGTACTGCTCGGTGTCCTTGCGCTGGAAGCGCAGCCCCGGGCCGGGCAGCTGCGCCAGCGGGCGGCGGACGCGGGTGCCCGCGCGGGCGGGCGCGCCGGCGCGGCGCTCGCTGCGCTGCAGGAGCGCCACGAGCCGGTCGTGCTCGATGTTCCCGGCGGCGGCGACGACGACGTTCCCCGGCGCGTACGCCGTGCGGTGGTAGCCGGCCAGCGCGCGGCGGCTGACGGTGGAGATGACCTCGGCCGTGCCGATCACCGGCCGCCCGAGCGGGTGGTCGGCGAACACCGCCTCCGAGAAGAGGTCGTGCACGAGCTCCTGCGGCGTGTCCTCGTACATCGCGATCTCCTCGAGCACGACCTCGCGCTCCTGGTCGATCTCGGCGAACGAGGGGGCGAAAACCATGTCCGTCATCACCTCGAGCGCCCGCTCGACGTGCTTGTCGGGAACGCGCGCGTAGACGACGGTGTTCTCCCGCGACGTGGCGGCGTTCAGCTCGGCGCCCATGGCGTCGAACGTCTCCGCGATCTCCTGCGCGTCGAAGCGGCGCGAGCCCTTGAAGAGCAGATGCTCGATGAAGTGCGAGACGCCGGCGCGATCGTCGCGCTCGTCGCGGGAGCCGACGTCGATCCAGAAGCCGAGCGCGACCGAGCGGACGCTCGCGACGCGCTCCGAGATGACGCGCTCGCCGCCGTCGAGCTCGCTGAGCACGACCTTCTGCACGGCTCGATGGTAGGCGAATGCAGGTGGCCCCACCGGACACGGCCGGTACCTGGTACCGGCCGTGTCCTAAACGGCCGCCTACGCGCGCGCGACGAAGCGGAGGACGGTGCCGTTCCGCTTCGCGTCGTATTGCGCCTCGTCGGCGAGGCGGAAGAGCGTCTGCGGGTCGTCCGCGTCCTCGGGGCACGAGGCGCAGCCGAAGCTCGCGCTGAGGTCGGCCAGCCAGGGCTTCCCTTCGTGGGCCAGCTGGTCGAGCAGCGTCCTCACGCGGTCGGTCACCCGCCGCGCGTCGTCGTCGGTCGCCTCGGCGAGGATCACCGCGAACTCGTCGCCGCCGATGCGGAACGCGTCGTCGGGCATCCGCAGCGACTGGGCGAGCACGCTCGCGAACGCGACCAGCGCCTCGTCCCCGGTGGTATGCCCGTACCGGTCGTTGAGCTGCTTGAAGTCGTCGAGGTCCGCGAACACCAGTCCGAAGGAGCGGCCGTAGCGCCGGGCGCGTGCGACCTCGCCCTCGAGGCGGGTCACGAAGGCGCGGCGGTTGAGGAGACGCGTGAGCGGGTCATGCTCGGCGAGGAAGCGAAGCTCGCCGAGATGCCGGCCCGAGACGAGGGCCGCCGCGGCGTCGTTCGCGAAGATCCGAAGCGCCTGGAGCCGGTCGGCAGAGGGCAGGAGCCGGTCGCTGGGGTTGTCGGCCCAGATGATCCCGATCAGCCCTCGCTTCCCGTCGTGGAGCGGCACGATCAGCGAGTGTCGGTTCCACGCCAGGGGGCCGCTGCCGTTGAGCTGCGACGGGTAGACCTCGACGTCCCGCGCGAGCCGCGCGGCCATCTCCTCGTGGCTGAGGAGGTAGCAGCCGTCGCGCAGGAACTCGTCGTCGAGCAGGGGCTCGATCTGGGCCACGGTGACGATCTCGCGCTTCTGCAGCTCCTCGAGGTCCCAGCCGGCGCTCGCCTGCGGCGTGACGACGCCGGTCGCCGGGTCGACGAGCGCCGCGTAGACGTTGTCGAAGTCGAGGGCGTCGTGGATGCCGGTGCACACTCGGCGCAGGATCTCGGCGTGGGACGTCTCCCCCGTGATGCGCGAAGAGACGGCGAGCAGCTCCTCGAGCGAACGCTGGTGCCGGGTGGAGGCCGCCGCCTCGCGCTGCGCCTCGAGCGCGAGTGCCGCGTGGTCGACCAGCGCGACGAGCACGTCGAGCTCGTCGTCGCTCGGTCGGCGGCGGCTCACCGGCTCGTCCACCGAGATGATCCCCAGCAGGCTCCCGTGCTGGTCGCGCATCGCGACGAAGAGCGCATCCTCGGGGTCCCAGGCGCCGGGATCCGACGTGTGCTCCCCGTCCGGCACGTAGCTCGGCGCGAGCGAGTCCCAGTCGACGGAGCCGCGCGGGATGACGTAGGCGCCGCGGCGCTCGAAGCGCTCCGACAGGAGGACGCTCCATTCCTCGCCGGGCAGCGTGGTGCCGAGCAGCAGCTCCCGCGCGCCCTCGTTGCCGTAGACCATGCACGTCTCGAAGTCGTCCCAGGCCGGCCGGTAGAGGTTGACGGCGACCGTCCGGTAGCCGAGCGACTCGCCGATCGTGCGCGCGACTGCGTCGAGCAGCGCGGGCAGATCCTCACGCGCCCGCAGAAGGCGGGTGACCTCGACAAGGCCCCGCAGCGGTGAGATGGTGGGGAGGCTCAAGTGAACGACTCAGGGAAGTCATCGGCACGAGCCGAGCGGAGAATGAGTCGGATTTGGGTCTAATCGCTGACCCGAATGGGTGAATCGGCGAGTGAGGCGGCCGGCCGAGACCGGCCGCCATCGCGTTTCCCTACTCGTCGTCGCGGCGCGGGCCGCGACTGCGGCCACCGCCACCGCCACGGCCGCCGCGGCGGTCGCCGCGCGGGCGGTCCTCCTCCGGAGGCCGCGGCGGGGCGTTCTTCGCCCGCTCGATCAGCTCCTCCGGCTGGACGAGGCCGCCGTTCTCGTGCTTCGCGACGAGCTTGAGGCCGATCCGGCCGCGGGCCTTGTCCACCTCCTGCACGACGACGTCGACGACGTCGCCGCGGCTCATCACGTCCTCGATATGCGCCACCCGGCCGGGACCGACGTTCGAGACGTGCAGCAGCCCGTCGGTGCCCTTCTTCAGCTCGACGAAGGCACCGAACTGGGTCGTCTTGACGACCTTGCCGGTGAACGCGTCGCCGACCTCGGGCTCCTTCGTGAGCGCCTCGATCGCGGCGACAGCCTCGCTCGCCTTCGTGCCCTCGGTGGCGTAGATGAGGATCGTGCCGTCCTCCTCGATGTCGATCTGCACCTCGTAGTCGGACTCGAGGCCGCGGATCGTCTCGCCGCCCTTGCCGATGACCATGCCGATCTTCTCCTGATCGATCTTGATCGTCGTGATCCGAGGCGCGTTCTCGGAGAGCTCCGCGCGCGACTCCGGAAGGACCTCGAGCATCTTCTCGAGGATGAACTCACGGGCCCGCTTCGCCTGCTCCAGGGCGTCTCGCATGATCTGCTGCGTGACGCCGGTGATCTTGATGTCCATCTGGAGCGCGGTGATCCCGTTGCGGGAGCCGGCGACCTTGAAGTCCATGTCGCCGAGGTGGTCTTCCGCGCCCTGGATGTCGGTGAGGATGACGTATTCGTCGCCCTCCTTCACCAGGCCCATCGCGATGCCGGAGACCGGCGCCTTGATCGGCACACCGGCGTCCATGAGCGAGAGGGTCGAGCCGCAGACCGATCCCATCGACGAGGAGCCGTTCGACTCGAGCGTCTCCGAGACGATGCGGATCGTGTACGGGAAGTCCTCCGGGCCCGGGATGACCGCCTCGAGTGCCCGCTGCGCGAGCGCACCGTGGCCGATGTCACGCCGCTTCGGGCCGCGCATG
>JBJMKE010000047.1:0-11947 GCA_045806005.1 Gaiellaceae bacterium | reverse complement strand
TCACTCGGCGGACGGCACGGTCGCGGGCAACCGCCGCCACACGCGCTCGTACGCAATCCCCACGAAGATGAGCACGCCGCCGACGATCTCGAGCCCGTGGATCGACTCCGAGAGAATGAGGAGTGCGAAGAGCACGCCGAAGAACGGCTGCATGTTGTTGAAGATCGAGGCCCGCGGGGCGCCGACCCGGTCGACCGCCGTGAACCAGAGGATGTTCGTGAGGAAGAGCGGCCCGATCACTGCGTAGGCGAAGCCGAGCCAGGCGGTCCCCGAGAAGGAGAAGTCCTGACGGGAGACCTGCGGGATGCTCACCAGAGCGAGCGGCGCCCAGCCGAGCGCGAGCACGACCGCGCTGATCCGGTACGGCGAGTAGCGGCGCATCAACGGCGCGATCGCCAGGGTGTAGCTGGCCCAGGTGACGGCGAGGGCGATCGCGAGCAGATCGCCCTTCCAGCCGGAGACGATCCCGCCGCCGGCGCCGGCCGCGATCAGGGCGACGCCTGCCAGGGTCAGGGCGGCGCCGATCCAGAACGACCGTTCCAGGCGTGCGTGCAGGAAGATGAGCGAGATCAGGCCGACGAACATCGGGCAGGCGCCGAAGATCAGCGACACCGTCGAGGCATGGGCGAACTCGAGGCTGTAGACGAAGCAGAGCTGGTTGACGAAGATCATCGCCGCCGCGATCGCGACGTACATCCAGTCGGCGCGCGCGATCCGGAACGAGCGCTCGCGCCACCAGGTGTAGATCCAGAAGAGGGAGATCGCCGCGAAGTAGCGGATCGTCGCGTACGCGAGCGGGAGCCAGCCGTGCTCGAGCAGGTACTTGGTGACGGTGAGGTTGAGCGCCCAGAGCAGGACGGCGCCGAGCAGCATTCCGTCCACGGGAGAAAGTCGGCGCACGGCCTCGAACGTACCTTTAGGCTCCGATTCGATGCCGGAGCCGACCTTCGCCGACGTCGACGAGCTCGTCGGGCCCGCGACGCCCCACTTCGCGTACCAGCTCCGCGCCCGCGTGCGCGAGCTCGTCGTGGAGCTACCGCAGGATCATCCCGTGCGGCAGTACGCAGAGGAGAAGATCGAGCTGCTCGACCGGCTCGGCCACGCCTCCTCGCGGGCCGAGGACAGCCGGCGCGAGCCGCGCACGCGGCCCGGGTGGAGCGAGCTGCCGAGCTCCGCGCCCGCCGACGAGCCGCTGCCGCGGGCATGAGCCTCCAGGGCGCCTCCGTCCTCGTGACGGGGGGGACGCGCGGGATCGGCCGGGCCATAGCGCTCCGGCTGGTGGCCGACGGTGCCGCCCGCGCCGTACTCGGCTATATGAGGAACGACACTGCCGCCGAGGAAGCGGCCGCCCTCGTCGAGGAGGCGGGCGGCGAGGCGGTGCTCGTGCGCGGCAACGTCGCGGACGCGCGCACGGTCGACGAGCTCGCCGCCGCCGGGCCGTACCGCGTGGTCGTCCACAACGCCGCCACCGGCGTGATCCGCGCCGCGCTCGAGACGGAGGACAAGCACTGGGACTGGACGCTGGCCGCCAACGCGCGCGCCCTCCTCTCGCTCGCCCGCGCCACGGTGCCGGCGATGGAGGACGGCGGCTCGATCCTCGCGATCTCGAGCCTCGGCTCGCAGCGCGTCCTCCCGAACTACGTCCTCATCGGCACCTCGAAGGCGGCGCTCGAGTCGGTCGTCCGCTACCTCGCATTCGACCTCGCCCCGCGCGGGATCCGCGTCAACTGCGTCTCGGCCGGCGTCGTGGACACGGAGGCACTCGACTGGTTCCCGAACAAGGAGCAGATGCTCGCCACGGTGAAGCGCACGCCGGCGGGGCGGCTCGTCGAGCCCGAGGACGTCGCGGCGGCCGTCTCTTTCCTCTGCTCGCCCGACGCGGCGATGGTCTGTGGCCAGACGCTCGTCGTGGACGGCGGCTACTCGCTCGGGGCGTAGCCGCGGTGGAGCCGACCGAGGAGAACATCCGCGCCTGGGACGAGCGGCACCGGGCCCGCGCCGAGCCGGTGGAGCTGCCGCCGGTCGTTCAGCGCACCCTCGGCGACCTGGAGGGCAAGCGCGTCCTCCACCTCCATTGCGGAACGGGCGAGGCGACCGCCGCGCTCGCCGAGCTCGGAGCCGAGGCGACGGGAGTCGACGCGCGGCCGGCGGCGCTCGAGACCGCGCGGGAACGCTGGCCGAAGATCCTCTGGGTGGACGGCAACCCGCAATCGCTGCCGCGCCAGCTGCGCCGCGGCCGCTTCGACCTCGTCTACTCGGGCGAAGGCGTCCTGGGCCACCTCGACGATCTCGACGGCTGGGCGATCGGAATCGTCGCCGCCCTGCGCGAGCACGGCGAGCTGCTCGCGTTCGACGACCACCCCGTCGCGGATTGCGTCGACGCGTTCCTCCACTGGCGGAGCGACTACTTCCGCGACCCGGCGGATCCCGACAAGCTGTGGCGCATCGGCCAGGTCGTGAGCGCCCTGGTGCGCGCGGGCCTCCACATCGAGGCGCTCGAGGAGTACCCGGGCGGCACCTCCCGCCGCCGCCACGACCGCCGCATCCCGGCGACGTTCCTCCTCTACGCCCGCCGCACCTAGCCCTGTCCCCACGAGCCACGTCCGGAACCTGGTTCCGGACGTGCCGGGCCGGGACGCGTCCCGCGAGGAGGTTCTGGCTTGGCTGGGCGGGCGGACGCGTCCGCTACGGACACGGCCGGTACCAGGTACCGGCCAGTGTCTCTTCAGGACAGGCGCTCGAGCGCTTCGTCGAGCTCCGCGTCGGTGATCGTCAGCGGCGGGGTCGCCTGGATCAGGGAGCCGTCGAGCCCGGCCGGGACGACGAGCACGCCGCGGCCGAGCGCCTCCTCTGCGTCGCCTCCGCGGGCGCGGAGGAGGGCGCGGCCGTGCCAGCCTGCCCGCTCGAACCGCTCCCCCGCCTCGCGCACCCGGTGGAGGAGCTGCGGCACCTCCTCGAGCACGACGAGCGCCGCGGCGCACGCGAGCGGGTTCCCGCTGTGCGTGTGCGTGTAGACGTCCTCGGGCCCCAGCTGCCAGAGCTCCTCGAGCCCGTCGCGGTAGAAGAGTGCGGCCGAAAGTGGCAGCCCGCCGCCGAGCGCCTTGCCGATGCAGAGCACGTCCGCAACCTCCTCGCCCGGCCACATCTCCCCGATCCGACCCAGACCGCAGTAGATCGAGTCGATCACGAGGAGCGCGTCGGCCTCGTCGCAACGGCGACGCAAAGCGTCGAGGAACCCGTCGGGCGGCACCCGCGAGCCCGCCCTCCCCTGCACCGGCTCGACGATCACGCAGCCGGCGTCCTCCGGCAGCGGCCCCGGATCTTCGCCGTACGGCCTTCGGTGCACCGGCCCCGGCAGCCACGGCGCGAACGGCTCGCGGAACCGCTCGAACCCCGTCGCCGCGAGCGCCAGGAGCCCGGTGCCGTGGTACGCGCCGTCGAAGGCCACGATGCCCGGCCGCCCGGTCGCGAGCAGGGCCGTGCGCAGCGCGATCTCGACCGCGTCCTCCCCGGTCACGCCGAGCCTCGCCGGCCGCGGCAGCGCCTCACGTAGGCGAACCGTCACCTCGGCCTCGGCGAGGTCCCCGAGCGCGTGCACGACCTCCTGCCCGCGCCACGCCTCGAGGATCCGCGGGTTGCGGTGCCCGAGTGCGGCGACGCCGAAGCCGCCCGTGAGGTCGAGCAACTCGCGCCCGTCGGCGAGCATGACGCGGCAGCCCTCGGCCCGCGCCCAGATCACCGGGAGCCGAGATGCAGCACGCGACCGGCCGTCGCGCGCGCGATCGTCCCCGCCATCGCGGGGTTCTCCTGCAGCCGCCGCACCGAGTACCTGTACCAGTGCTCGCCGAACGGGACGTAGACGCGCAGCCGGTGGCCTTCGGCAACGAGCTCGTCACGCCGCTCCACCCGCACCCCGAGCAGCATCTGCAGCTCATAATCGAGCGGCCCGAGGCCGCGCCTCCAGACCCGCGCGAGCGACTCCCCGATCAGCCACTCGTCGTGCGTCGCGATCCCGACGTAGCAGCCGGCGTCGAGCAGGGCGTCGAGGCAGCGGAGGAAGTTCGCGCGAATCGCCTCGTACTCGGTGAACGCGATCGTGACCGGCTCGAGGTAGATGCCCTTGCAGAGCCGGACGCTGGGCCGCAGATCCGCGAGGCCCTCGATGTCCCCGAGCGTCCGCCGCAGCCGCGCCTGGAAGACGACGCCGAGGTTGTCGTGCCCCTCCTCCCGCAGCTCGCGGTAGAGCCGGAGCGTGTCGTCGGTCGTCGAGGAGTCCTCCATGTCGATCCGGACGAAGTTGCCGTAGCCGGCCGCGGTGCGCACGACCTCGAGGAGGTTCTCGCGGCAGAGGTCGTACGAGAGGTCGAGCCCGAGACCGGTGAGCTTCACGCTGACGTTCGAGTCGAGCGCCGCCTCGTCGATCGAGGCGAACACGTCGCGGTACGCCTGGGCGATCGCGCGCGCCTCCTCCTCGTGCGTGATCTCTTCGCCGAGGACGTCGATGGTGGCCATCGCCCCGGCCGTGTTGAGGTCGCGGACGCACCAGACGGCGTCCGAGAGCGTCGAGCCGGCGATGTACCGCGCCGAGAAGAGCTGCACCACGGGCTTCGGCACCGCCGGCAGGAGGCGGACGAGGGCGGAGTCGAGGAGGGACACAGGCGCGGCGATTCTAAGGCCGCAGCTGGGGCTAGCCCTCGCGCATGAACCCCTGGCGCGCGGCGCTGACGAGCGCCACCGCCTCGGGGAAGAGGACGCGCATCGCGTCGCGGAGGGCGATCGCCTGCTCGTCCACGCCGCCCTGCGGCTGGATCTGCTGCAGCGCCGCGGCGGTCAACTCGACGGCGGTGTTGAGCGTGAGCGTCGCAAACTGCTCGCGCTGCGCCTCCTGGACGCTCTCCGCCTGCGCCTCGGCGAACTCGCGCAGGCCGCGCATGATCTCGTCGGGATCGCCGCCGAAGGGGAATCCGAAGCCGCCGCCTTCCATGCGCCCACTCTAGCTGCGGCGGGTCTGCACGAAGACGGGGCCGCAGAGCGAGAGACCGCGGATCCGCACCCGCGGAGCGTGCGGCGGCATGTCGCCGACAGAGGCTTCCTGCACCGGCGCGAGCAGTGCCACGACCGAAGCCTCGACCTCGACGTGCTCGGGCACGGTCACGAAGACGGGCGCGAAGAGCGACACGACGGTGATCACGGCCTCCCCGGTCGGAAGCTGGGCCTGGCGCAGGTCGAGCCGCGCCGGCCCGAAGAGGGCGAGCACGATGTTCCGCTCCCCGAACGCGCGGCGCCCGGAGCGTGTGACCGGGGCGAACACGCCGATGAGCCACCGGCGGCGCTTGCGAACGGACGGCGCCGCCGGCGCCGGAGTCGCAGGCAGGTCGGCCGTGAGCGGCTCCAGCTCCTCGTGGGTACGTGCGCGGTAGGCGAGCGCCGTGCGATCGGCGAGCTCCTCGAGGGTCAGCCGCCCTTCAGCCGACCCGTCCCGAAGCCGCGCGACCACCTGCTCGCGCTCGGCGTCCGACGCGCGCCTTTCGAGCTCCCCTGTCATTCCAGTGGAAGCTTGTAGTTGCCCTCGACGTCCGCCGCAAGTTCCTCGACCGCGCCGAGCGCCGACTGCATCGCGGCGGCGAATGGCGAGGCACCGCTCTCTCCGAGCGCCTGCTCGAGCCGCCGTGACGCCGAGCCGAGGGCGTCGAGGTACCCGCCGCTGGCGACGCGCGGCTCCGGCTGGAGCGTCTCTGCCAGGGCGGCCGCCGCGGCTTCCGCCTCCTCGATCCCGAGCGGCCGGTCGGTCTCGCGCAGCTCGGCGAGCCGGGCGCGGAGCTCGGGCAGGTCGCCGCCGCCCGCCGACTCCTCCGCGACCTCGCAGAGCGCGGCGAGCGAGGCTGCCTCCCGCACCAACCGCCCGTCGGTCAACGGCGCGGCATCGTCGCCCAGCGCGAGCCAAGAGCGGCCCTCCGCCGACTCGAAGACACAGAGGTACACGCGGCGGCCGAGCGTCTCCGCCACGAGCACTCCGGCGAGCTCCTCCCCCGGCGCGGCGAAGCCGGCGGCAGCGTTCGCGATCCGCGCGACGTCCTCCGCAACCGTCACGGATGGAGAATAGGGGCGTGGAGGCCTCCGCCCGCACGCGCCACGCGCGCGATCTGTTCGCGCCGCTCGGGCCGACGTACGACCGGTACGCGCGGCTGCTTTCCTTCGGCCAGGACCCGCGCTGGCGCTCGTTCCTCGTCTCCCGGATCCCCGGGGACGCCTCCCGCGTGCTCGACGTCGCCAGCGGCACGGCGGCGGTCGCGATCGAGCTCGCGCTGGCCGAGCCGGGCCGGGCCGTCGTCGGCGTCGACCAGAGCCTGGAGATGCTCGCGGCCGGCCGCGACCGGATCGAGCGCCGCGGGCTCGGCGACCGGATCGAGCTGCGCGAGGGACGAGCCGAGACCCTGCCGTTCGCCGACGCGGAGTTCGACGCCCTCACGTTCACGTACCTCCTCCGCTACGTCGACGACGTGCCGACGACGCTGCGCGAGCTCGTTCGTGTCGTACGGCCCGGCGGCACGATCGCCATGCTCGAGTTCGGCCTCCCGCGCGGACCGTGGCGGCCGCTCTGGGAGCTCTACGTCCGGGCCGGGCTGCCGGCGGCGGGAGCGGTCGTCTCCGCGGGCTGGAGCGAGGTTGGCCGCTTTCTCGGCCCGAGCATCCGCGGCTTCTGGGAGACGTGGCCGGAACCGCGCCTGCTCGACACCTGGGGCGAAGCCGGGGTCGTGGAGCTGCGCGCGCGCCGGCTCAGCCTCGGAGGCGGCACCGTCGTCTGGGGGCGGCGGGCATGACCGCGGCCCGGCCGCGCCCCGCCTTCTACGCCCTGCGCCAGGGCGGCTGGCGCGACTACGTCACGCTCCTCCACCCGCCGTACACGCTCTGGCACCTCTCCTACGTCGCGGTCGGCGCGGCGCTCGCACCGCGGATGGACTGGGCGCTGCTCGGCTGGACGACGCTCGCCTTCGCGCTCGCGATGGGCGTCGGCGCGCACGCGCTCGACGAGATGCGAGGCAGGCCGCTCCGGACGCGCATCCCGCCGAGGACGCTCGCGACCCTCGCGGTCGTCTCGATCTCGGCGGCGTGCGCGATCGGCATCGCCATTGCGGTCTCGCGCACACTGTGGCTGCTCGCCTTCGTCGCCGTGGGCGCGTTCCTGGTCGTCGCCTACAACCTCGAGCTGTTCGGCGGCAGGTTCCACGGCGGCCTCTGGTTCCCGGCGGCGTGGGGCGCGTTCCCCGTCCTCACGGCGTACTTCGCATCCGCCCGGACGCTCCATGCCGCGGCATTCGCGGCCGCGGGCTACGCCTTCGCCTCGAGCTGGGCGCAGCGGCGGCTTTCGACGCCGGTCCGGCTCGTCCGGCGCCGCGTCGTCGCGGTCGAGGGAAAGGCGGAGCTCGACGACGGCACGACCTTGCCCCTCGACGCGGACGCGCTCACGGCCGTGCCCGAGGCGGCGCTGAAGGCTCTCGTCGCCGCGACGGTGCTCATCGCCGCGGCCCTGCTCCTGTTCCGCGCCGCTTAGCCCCTACACTCAGGAGGGTGGCGCTGACGACCATCGCCGATCTCCTCTTCGCCGGGGGCGTCGTGCTCGCGGCGCTCGCCCTCGCCGGCGCAGTCGTTCGCCGTGGGTCGACCCAGGCGCTCGTGCTCGTCGTCTGCATCGAGGCGGCCGCCGCCGTCGGCGTCTGGATCGCATTTGCGCTTCGCCACGACCGGTCGCTCGCGGTCGCGGCCGGCGGGCTGACGGCCTGCACCCTCGCGGCCGGAGCCGGCCTACTCCTGCGCCGCGCCCTGCGGCGTGTCGAGGCAACGGACGCCCGGCTCGCCGAAGCCGAGTCAGATCTCCTCGCAGTGGTCGAGCGCCAGAAGAAGGCGCTCGCGGGCGACCTCGAGCTCACGTTCGCCCGCGCCCGCGCCGACTCGCGCTCGCTGCTGGAGGAGCAGGAACGGCAGATCGCGGAGGAGCGGCGGACGCTCGTCGTGGAGCGCGAGCACGAGGCGACGGCCGCTCTCGGCGACAAGCTGAACAAGGTTCAGGCGCAGGTGGAGCAGCGGCTCGCAGGCTGGGCGCAGGACCTCGACCGTGCCGCGGAGGCGACGAAGAGCCGCATCATGGAGCTCGACCAGCGCCAGCAGCAGCTGCTGCACGAGATCGAGCTGCGGCTCACCGCGGACGCCGAGCGCCTCGCGGCCGAGAGCGAGGAGCAGCGGACGGCCGTCACGCGGCTCCGCGCCGAGCTCACCCGCACGCTCGACGACGCTCTCGGGCTCGTGAAGAGCGAGCTCGACGCCCACGCGGCCGAGCGCAGGCGTGCGCTCCACGAGCTCGAGACCAGGCTCACCCGCCGCGAGCACGAGCTGACCGAGCAGGCACAGCGCGAGGAGTCCGATGCCGCACAACGGATCAAATCCGGCTTCGAGGACGTCTCGCGCCGCCAGGTCGAGCAGCTCGAGCGAGCGGTGGACCGCGCGGTCGCGTCGCACGCGGACGAGGCGGCCCAGCGCTTCGCGCAACTCGTGAAGACCTCGCGAGAGGATGCCGCAAGGCGCCTGGCCCGCGAGCTCGACCGTGCCGTGAGCACGTTCTCGCGGGAGGCGGAGACGGTGCTCGCCGAACGGCTCGCGCACGTCGGCGACGCCGGCGCGCAGCGGCTCGAGCATCGGGTCTCGGATGTGGCGAGCGAGCTCGAGCGCCGGCACGACGAGCTCGTCGCAGCCCACGACCTGCGGATGAGCGAGCTCGAGTCCGAGATGCGGCGGCGGATAGGCGAGCTCCAGGCCGACCTCGACGCCGAGCGCGGCGTGCTCGAGGCGCGGTTGCAGGAGCTCGTGCGCCGGTACGCCTCGGCAGCCGCCGTCCGCGGCTCGTAGAGCTCGAGGCGCATTCCTTAACAGAAAATTCGCCTAACAAGGCCCGGAAGGGTTCGTCGGAAGCAACACGAACGTGGTGTGGCCATGAGCGAGACGACGACGCAAATCCTCGAACCAATCTTCGACGAACGGTCGAAAGTCGAGAGCTGGCGCCTGCACGTCCTGATCGAGGCCGGCTACCCGCTTCCGCTTGCCGAGCGGCTCGCCGTGAGCGAGGCCGACCTGCACCAGGCGTGCGAGATGCTCGGCCGGGGCTGCACTCCCGAGACCGCAGCCGAGATCCTGCTGTAACACCGGCGCCAGTACGCTGCGGCCGTGGCGAAGGTCGAAGCGCTGCCGTACGACGATCGCACCGTCTATTCGGTCGCCGCGTTCAACCGCGGCGTCGGCAGCTGGCTCGCGCGCCTGCCGACCGTCTGGGTCGAGGGCGAGGTCACCGAGCTCCGCCGGCACGAGCGCTGGGCGACCGTGTTCTTCACGCTCAAGGATCCGAGCGACGGCTCGTGCGTCGGCGTCACGATGGCCCGCGGCCGGTTCGACGCGCTCAGGCTCGCGCTCGCGGACGGCGAGCGGGTGCACGTGTTCGGCCGGCCCGAGCTCTTCGAGCAGAAGGGCGAGTTCAAGCTCCGCGCCCTCACGATCGAGCGCTTCGGCGCCGGCGCGCATCTCGCTTCGCTCGAACGGCTGAAGGCGACGCTCGCGGCAGAGGGACTCTTCGCGGAGGCCCGCAAGCGCGCCCTGCCCTTCCTCCCGCGCCGCATCGGCGTCGTGACCGGGAACGACGCCGCCGCGAAGCGCGACCTGGTGACGACGATTCGCTCCCGCTTCCCGCCGGCGTCCGTGCTCATCGCAGAGACCTACGTGCAAGGCCCGCGAGCTGCGGCGGAGATCGTCGCGGCGATCGGCACGCTCTGCGAGGAGCCCGACGTCGACGTGCTCGTCCTGACCCGAGGCGGCGGCAGCTTCGAGGACCTCCTTGCGTTCAGCGACGAGCGCGTCGTCCGCGCGGTCGCGGCATGCCGGGTGCCCGTCGTCTCGGCGGTCGGCCACGAGCAGGACACGCCTCTCTGCGACCTCGCGGCGGACGTCCGTGCTTCCACGCCGACTGCGGCCGGCAAGCTCGTCGTGCCCGAGCTGACTGAGTTGTTCGGCAAGCTCGACCGCGCCCGCGAGGCACTCGCGAGGAGCGTCCGGCGCACGCTCGAGCGCGATCGCCAGCAGCTCGAGCGATCGGTCGAGCGGCTGCGAGCCGGCCCGCGTGTGGCGGTCGGACGCGAGGGCCTGCGCCTCGAGCGCACGCGCGAACGCCTGCGGCTGGCTCCCGCGCTCGCGGTCGAGCGGAAGCGGGCGGCGCTCGAGAACACCGCCGCCAAGCTCGCTGCGTTGTCACCTGTGCAAACACTCAGGCGAGGATACGCGATCGTCCGGACGGAGTCCGGAGCGGTCGTCGGCACCACCGGCGACGTCTCCCCGGGCGTGCTCGTGGACGTCACGCTCGCGGAAGGCGGCTTCGGCGCACGCGTCGAGGAGGTCACGCCGTGAGCGCCGGGACGGAGCCCGAGCCGACCTTTGAGCAGGCGCAGGCGGAGCTCGAGCAGATCGTCGAGCGCCTCGAGCGCGGCCAGGCCCCGCTCGATGAGGCCCTGAAGCTGTGGGAGCGGGGCGAGGAGCTCTATTCCTTCTGCCGCGCGAAGCTCGACGCCGCCGAGGGCCGCGTCGAGGAGCTCGCACGCCGCGCCGAACAGTCGCGCCCGGCGGGCAGCGGCTAGCGCGCAGCCGCCCGCTGCGTCTCGCGCCGCACTTCGCCTTCCTCCTCCGCCTCGTCGCCGGGAACCTCGGCCTGACTGGCCGACGGCATCACTCGCAGCATCGCGAACGAGAGCCCTTCCCGCGCGAGGAAGAGGAGGCCGACGCCGATGCCGACCGACGCCTCGATCGCCTGCAGCCCGAATCCGTAAGCGACCCCGGTGCTGTACGGGACGCCGTAGCCGACGAGGGCCGACGCGATCGCGACCTGGACGAGCCCGACGTTGCCGGGCCAGAACGGGATGATCGTCACGACGTTCATCAGCAGCAGGACGACCCCGGCCGCCGGCAGCGGCGCGTGGATGTCGAATGCCCGCATCGCCGTCCAGACCGCGAGGATCTGGAACGTCCAGCCCAGGATCTGGAGGAAGATCGCGAGCGCGGCGCTGAGCGGGGAGCGCATGACGCCGAGCCCGTGCCTGCCCATCGTCAGGAGCCGGCGCACCGGCCCGAGCCCCTCGATCGCCATCTCCTGGTGTTGCCGGCGGGCGGAGATCAGGGCGAACACGAACAGCCCGACCCCGATGCCGATCACGAACAGCAGCGTCGCGCGCGCCGACGACGGGATGCTTGCGGTAGAGACGACGTAGAGGATCAGCAGGAGCACCGGCACGATGTCGAAGACCCGGTGCGCGAACACCGTGCCGACGAGCGTCGCCCAGGCGCCCGTCCGCCCCGGCATCTTCCGCGTCAGCACCGCGACCCGCGCCAGCTCGCCGATGCGGCCGGGGAGGACGGCGTTCGCGAACAGGCCAACGGAGAACGCCGAGAAGACGAGCGGAGCCCGCGGACGCGGCGGCGCCATGGCCGAATGGATCACGGTCGTCCAGGCAAGCGCGCGGACGACGACGGAGAGGAGGTTCAGCGCGATCGCGACGACGACCCACTCCCAGCGCACCTGCCTGAACGCGGTGCCGATCGAGGCGAAGCTGTCGCGTCTCCACCAGAACAGACCCGCGAGCGCCGCGAGAACGACGAGACCGAAGAACACCCGCACGAGGCGGCTCGACGGCAGGCGCACGAGGCGACTCAGGTCCATGCGGCCATTATCGTCGGCCACCCGGTGCGCCTTCGCTCCCCGTACGACCGCGAGATCGTCCGGCTCGCGCTGCCTGCGCTCGGCGCGCTCGCGGCCGAGCCGCTCTACGTGCTCGCCGACACCGCGATCGTCGGCCATCTCGGACGGCCGCAGATCGCAGCGCTCGGCCTCGCCGGCACCGTGCTCGCGGGCGCCTTCACG
>JBJMKE010000046.1:0-31624 GCA_045806005.1 Gaiellaceae bacterium | reverse complement strand
TCGACGACGAAGCTCGGCGTGCCGCCGGATTGTGAGAGCGAGGCCATCCGCAGGAAGATCTTGCGGGCTTCCTCGTTCTGCGAGATCGCCTCGAGCGATTCGAGGTCGTCGAGCCAAAGCGGGCGCACGAGTTTCCAACGACGCCCCTTCCAAGGCAGATACGCAGGGTTCTCGCCCCCAGCTCCTGAGCTATATTCGGGACGAGGTCTCGGGCCGATGCAGGAGATGCTCATCTACGGAGTCAGCTTCGATCTGGTCGGCAAACAGCCGATCGTCCTGCTGAAGACGTCCGACGGCAACAAGTTCCTGCCCATCTGGATCGGTCATCCCGAGGCGGCCGCGATCCTGATGAAGCTCCAGAGCCAGGCCTCGCCCCGCCCGATGACCCACGACCTCGTGAGCGACATGCTCGAGCAGCTCGGCGCCTCGATCAGCCGCATCACCGTCACCGAGCTGCGCGAGAACACCTTCTTTGCGCAGATCACCGTGATCCAGGACGGCCAAGAGATCGAAGTCGACTCCCGCCCCTCCGACGCGATCGCCCTCGCCATTCGCGCGGAGGCGCCGATCTTCGCCGCCGACGACGTGATTGCCGAGTCCGCGATCGAGTTCGAGGGCGAGGAGGTCGACGAGGAGCAGCTCGAGGCCGAGGTGCTGAAGTTCCGCAGCTTCCTCGAGGAAGTCACGCCCGACCAGTTCGTCGTCGAGAACGGCGACGAGGAGGACTAGAGCCTCAGCTCAGCACGGCGAGCACGAGGGCCGTGCCGTTGAAGAGCCCGTGCACGACCATCCCCGGGTAGACGCTGTCCGTGCGGTCGCGCACGACGGCGAGCGCGATGCCGAACGGGACGAGGACGAGGAGAGCCTCGACGAGCCCGTGTGCAAGGCCGAAGGCGAGGCCGACCAGGAGGATCGAGGGCAGCCGCCCGACGAAGGTGTTGAGCAGCGACTGTCCCGCACCGCGGAAGGTCAGCTCCTCGACGAACGGGGCGATCACCGCGAAGAGGACGAGGTTCGCCGCGAAGGCCCCCGCGTGGGCCGGCTCCCAGTGCGTCGGCGTCAGCCCTTGCTCCTTGCCCGGCGTCTGCGGCAACGGGAGGAGCGAGACGAGGCCCTCGACGGCGAACACTGCAAAGACGGCTGCGCCGGCCAGGCCCAGCGCCCTGAGCCAGCTCCGCGGCCGCCGCAGCGCGAGCAGGTCGAAGCGGTCGATGCAGATGAGGAGCACGATCCCGAGCCAGACGGCGTAGAGGATCGTCCCGCCGACGAAGGTCGAGTACGAGTACACGGCGTCGTGCGTGCTCTTGTTGCCGACACTGCTGCCGCTCGAGAAGCGCGCGCCGTAGTTGATCAGGGCGATCAGCCCGACGAAGAGGATCCAGAAGAAGAGGCGGGTGCGGGCCGCGCGCGGGCGCGGCTGGGCGACTTCGGCCTCCACGAGCGCCCAGCATAGGCTTGAGGCCGTGCGTCACTTCACGCCGGAGGAGGCGAACGCCGCGCTCGAGCAGGTGCGGCCGCTCGTCGAGCAGCTCGTCGCGGGCCGCGGGGAGCACGCGGCCGCCGTCGAGCGGCAGGAGGAGCTCGAGCGGAAGATCCGTGGCAACGGCGGCGGCATCCCGCCGGCGGAGCTCGCGTCGGCCACGGCGGAGGTCGACGCCCTCGCGCGGCGCCTCGCACGCCTCGTCGACGAGATCGCGAGCCACGGCGCGCAGGTGAAGGACCTCGAGAGCGGCCTCGTCGACTTCCCCGCCCTGCGCCGGGGCGAGACGGTTCTTCTCTGCTGGCAGCTCGGCGAGGACGAGATCGCCTGGTGGCACCGCGTCGAGGACGGCTTCGCCGGCCGCCGCCCCCTGCCGCTGGACGACTGAGAGCTCGCAGCGAGTTCTGAGGAAAGCGCTGCTCCGCGGCGAATCGGGCGGCGATGCCTTTCTGGCACCGCCTCGTCATCGCTGCCGTCGTGCTGCTCCTGATCACGCTGGTGGCCCGCCTCGTGGACTGGTGGCTCGCCCGCAAGCCGGTGCCGCCCGAGGTCGAGACGCGCTACCGCGTCCTCCGGCGCGCGATCACCACGACCATCATCGCCGTCGGCCTGTTCTCGGCCCTGCTCGTGATCCCCCAGGTGCGGGCCGTGGCCGGGGCTTTGCTCGCCTCCTCCGCCATCCTCGGCGTGATCCTCGGCCTCGCGTCGCAGCAGACGCTCGGCAACTTCATCGCGGGGATCCTGATCGCGACGACGCAGCCGGTGCGGATCGGCGACCGGGTCAGCTACGCGAACGAGGAAGGCATCGTCGAGGAGATCGGTCTCACCTACACGTTCATCCGCACGGCCGACCGCCGGCGCCTGGTCGTCCCGAACAGCAAGCTCGCCTCCGACACGATCGTCAACGCCTCGATTCGCAGCCGCGAGACGTTTGCCGAGATCTCGGTGCCGGTGCCGCTGGCCGCCGATCTCGAAGGCGCGATCGCCGCGTTGCGTGAGGACGTTTCGGGGGAGCGCGAGGCCGACGTGTACGTGAGCTCCCTGAACGGCACCGCGACGCTGACCGTCCGCGCGGCGGCCTCGGACGGAGCGGCGGCCGAGCGCCTCGAGCACGAGCTTCGACTCCGCGCGCACAGCCGGCTTCGCGCGCTCGGCGTCTGGACGTGAGCCGCCGGCGCAAGCCGGCGCGGAGGCGCCGCACGCTCGTCTTCCTCGCGATCGTGACTCCCCTGGCGCTGCTGGCGCTCACCGCGGCCGGCGGCGCCGTCTACTTCGGCTCGAGCTGCGACCTGAGCGCGCTGCGGCCGGTGCGCCAGGCGAACAGCTCGCTCGTGTACGGCGCCAACGGCGACCTGATCGGCGTCTTGCCGGCGGTCGAGAACCGGACGGCGGTCGCGGGGGACGAGATCAGCCCGTGGATGCCGAAGGCGACCATTGCGATCGAGGACCGGCGCTTCTACGAGCACGGCGGCGTCGACCCGGAGGGGATTCTCCGTGCTCTGGTCGCAGACGTGAGCGCCGGCCGGATCGTCCAGGGTGGCTCGACGATCACGCAGGAGTTGGTGCGCAACCTCTACCTGACTCGCCAGAAGACGCTGCGGCGCAAGGTCGTCGAGGCTTGCCTCGCCATCAAGCTCGCCCGCGCGTGGCCGAAGCACTCGATCCTCAACGCCTATCTCAACGACGTCTACTACGGGAACCACGCCTACGGGATCCAGGCGGCCGCCGAGACGTACTTCTCGGTCCCGGCGAGCCGGCTGACGCTCGAGCAGGCGGCGCTCATCGCCGGACTGCCGCAGGCGCCGTCCTACTACGACCCTCTCCACAACCCCGCTGCCGCCCTCGCGCGACGCGACGAGGTCCTCCGCGCCCTCCGCCGGAGTGGCGACATCACGCCCGGCCAGTACGCGACGGCCGCCCGTGACCGCAGCCTCCACCTTCGCCCCAGCCCCGCCTACGGCAGCCGTGAGCCGTACCTCGTGGGCTATGTCGAGAACCTCGTCGAGCAGGCGTACGGCGCGGCGACCGTCCGCGCGGGCGGCCTGCGGATCTACACGACGATCCAGCCCCGCCTGCAGCGCGCAGCGGTGCGCGCGCTGTCGAGCGTGCTCTACGCGCGCGGCGACCCGGCGGGAGCGGTCGTCTCGATCGACCCGGCGACGGGTGCGATCCGGGCGCTCGCGGCGGTCTCGCCCGGCGCGCCCCACAACGAGTTCAACCTCGTCACGACCGCCGAGCGGCAGGCGGGATCGACGTTCAAGCCGATCGCCCTCGCGGCCGCGGTCGAGGACGGCCTGAACCCCTGGGCGACGCGCTATCTCTCGGCGCCGTTCTACTACCCCCCGCTCGGCTGGCGCGTGCGGACGTACAACGGCACCTACGCCGGGCCCGAGTCGGTCGCCGCGGCGACGATCCACTCCGACAACACCGTGTACGCCCGGCTTGCGCTCGACCTCGGCGCGGACGCGATCGCGGCCATGGCGCAGAAGCTCGGCGTCCGGTCCGAGCTCCAGGCCGCGCCCTCGCTGGCCCTCGGCACCGGAGCGGTGACGCCCCTCGACATGGCCTCGGTGTACGCGACGCTCGCCTCGGGCGGCATCTATTCGCGGCCGCTCGCCGTCCGGAGCGTGGTCTTCCCCGGGGGCAAGGTCGACTCCGGCTGGAGCCGCGCCCAGCGGGAGCGCGTCGTGCCCGACTGGGTCGCCGCGACCGTGAACCGCGTGCTCGAGCAGAACATGCTCCACGGCACCGGGGTCGGCGCCCACCTCGCCGGGCGGGTCGACGCCGGGAAGACGGGGACGACCGACAACGACGCCGACGCGTGGTTCTGCGGCTACACGCCGTCGCTCGCGACCACGGTCTGGATGGGCTATCCGCGGGCGGAGATCCCGATGCTCGACGTGCACGGCGCCGCCGTCTCGGGGCCGACCCTGCCGGCGACGGTCTGGCGGCTGTTCATGGAGCGGGCGCTCGCAGAAGCTCCTAACCTCGACTTTGCCGCGCCGCTCTCGTCGCCGCAGTTCGAGCCGTGGCGCGGAAGCCACGCCTACGACTCACCGTCGCCGTAACACCCGTGGTGGCGACCGTCGTCGGCAGGGTCGTCGTCGGCAAGTTCGTGGTGGGCAGGGATTCCGTGGGAAGTGTCGTCGGGATGGTGGTGCTCGGGATCTGCGCCGTTGTCGGCGTGGTGGTGGTCGTCGCGCGGCTGGTCGTCGGTCGCGTCGTCGTCGGGCGCGAGGCTTGCGAGGTCGGCGGCGGGGTCGACGTCGCCGTCGCCGTGTGGGCATGCGTTTTCCCCGTCCCGGGGACGGATCCGGTCGAGATCCCCGCGGGCGCCGTCGAGGAGGGACGCGTGACGGCCCAGGCGAGCAGCGCCCCGGCCGCCGCGAGCACGAGGAGCGCGATCGCGATGAGAGCCGTGCGGCGCCCGAGCCAGCCGGCGTGCGCCTCGGGTGGAGGGGCCGGCGCGAGGATCCGCGTCGCCTCCTCGTCCGCCCCGACGGGGGCAGTCGCTCCGAGGGCGCCCAGCAGCGCCGTCCCGTCCGCGGGCCGCTCGGCGGGATCCTTTCTCAGCGCCGCCGCGGCCAGCGCGGCGAGCTCGGGCGGCGCATCCGGCCGCAGCGTCTCGATCGCGGGCGGCGGAACGCGCCGGTGCATGTCCAGGAGCGCGAGTGCCTCGTCCGCCCTGAACGGCAGCGCGCCGGTCAGCATCCGGAAGAGCACGACCCCGAACGAGTAGACGTCGCTCGCCGGTCCCGCCGGCTCGCCGCCCGCCTGTTCCGGCGAGATGTAGGCAGCGGTGCCGAGCACCGTCCCGGCCTCGGTGAGCGTCCCTGGGCCGGCAGCGTTGCGGGCGAGCCCGAAGTCGCCGAGCTTCGGGCGTCCCTCCTCGTCGAAGAGGACGTTCGCCGGCTTGAGGTCGCGGTGGACGAGCCCGCGGGAATGGAGATGCGCCAGGCCGGCCGCTATCCCCTGGGCCAGCCGGCGCGTCTCGTCGGACGGCAATGCACCCCTGGTGAAGCGATCCTCGAGTGTCCCGTTCGGCAGCCACTCGAGCGCCATGAACGGGCCGGTCTCGCCCTCGCCGTAGTCGAAGACGCGCATCACGTTCTCGTGCGAGAGCGCCGCGACGGCCTGCGCCTCCCGCCGGAAGCGCTCCAGGTCGGCGGTCGGCGACAGCAGCTTCAGGGCGACGGTTCGGTCCAGCGTTCCGTCATGCGCTCGCCAGACCTCGGACATCGGGCCGTGGCCCTGGAGCTCTTCGAGCACATAGCGGCCCGCGACCTCGTCCCCGGACTTCACGACTACGGTATGCACCCAGGGTGGCCTCCCTACTCACTCTCGAGGAGGCGCAGGGGCGGATTCTCGCCGCCGTGCGCCCGCTGCCGGCCGAGCGCGTGCCGCTCGCGTCGGTCGCCGGACGCGTCGCGGCCGAGGACCTGCGCGCGCGGATCGACCTGCCGCCGTTCGCGAGCTCGGCGATGGACGGCTTCGCGGTCCGCGCGGCCGATCTGCCGGGAACGCTCGAGATCGCCGGGGAATCGGCCGCCGGTCGCCCACACGAGCGCCGGCTCGAGCCGGGAACGACGGTTGCGATCTCGACCGGTGCGGTCGTGCCGGACGGCTCGGACGCGGTCGTGCCTGTGGAGGTCGTTGTCAAACGAGTTAACAAAGTGGAGTTTCCCCAGGGCGCCGAGGCCGGTGCAAACGTCCGGCCGCCGGGCAGCGACGGGGCGGCCGGGGACGTCGTCGTTCCCAGAGGCGAGTGGCTGACGCCGGGACGGGTCGCCGCCGCTGCCGCGGCGGGCCTTGCCGAGGTGTCGTGCAGCCGGCGGCCGCGCGTCGCCGTTCTCGCCACGGGCAGCGAGCTCGTCGCCCCGGGGGAGCCGCTCCGGCCGGGCGAGATCTACGAGAGCAACAGCCTCATGCTCTGCGCCGCCCTCGCCGCCGGTGCGGAGGTCGCCTCGGAGCCCCCGGCGGCCGACGACGAGGCGACGCTGCGGGCGGCGCTGGAGCGGGGGCTCGCCGCGGACGTCCTCGTCACCTCCGGCGGCGTCTCGGTCGGCGAGCACGATCTCGTCCGGTCGGTCGAGGGCGAGCTCGGGGTGGAGGAGATCTTCTGGCGGGTCTCGATCAAGCCCGGCAAGCCGGTCTCGTTCGGTGTGTGCGGGGCCACGCTCGTCTTCGGCCTGCCGGGGAATCCCGTCTCGGCGCTCGTCGGCTGCGAGCTGTTCCTGAAGCCTGCGCTGCGCGCGTTGCAGGGCCTCGCCGATCCCCTCCCTCGCTACGAGCCCGGCCGTCTCTCCCTCGGCCTGCGCCGGAACGGCGAGCGCGACGAGTTCGTTCGCGCCCGGTCGCGGGTCGAAGGCGACTCGGTAGTGCTCGAGCCGATCGTCGGCCAGGAGTCGCACATGATCGTCCGCTCGAGCGCCGCGGACGCTCTCGTTCACGTTCCACGTGGAAACGGCGACCTGGCCGCGGGCTCGATCGTGCGCTGGCTCCGGCTCTGAAGCGTTACTCGTTCACGGCGCGCCGCGCCTCGGCATCCGTCGCCCGGCGGCGGTGCGCAAGGTGGAGCGTCCGGATCAGCTCCCGCACCGGCCCGCGCTTCGGCCGTTCCTGCGGTGCCGGATAGGGCGCGTAGCGGCCCGCGGCGAGGGCGGCGACCTGGCCCGCGGCCGCCAGCCAGCCCACGCCGATCACGAGCAGCGGCACCGGTGCGTAGCCGACGGCGAAGAGCCTCGCGATGTACCACGGGGCGTCCCAGCCGAGCCCGTAGTGCGTTGCGAACGTCCAGACCAGGTACAGCGGGCCGGCGAAGCCGGCGAGGAAGACCCCCGCGCGCGCGGCCGGCCGACGATCCTGCACCTGCGGCATCCAGAGCCAGGCGTGGAGCGACGGAAGCAGGAAGACGAGCGAGAACGGGTTCGTCGCCGCGACGAGGAGCCCGATCACGCCCAGCGCGAGCAGCGCGGCGCTGTGTCCGGCCAGCCGTTCCTCCGGCAGGATCGGGCGCCGCGGCAGGATCCGGCTGCGGGAGACGAGCCAGCCGAGGACGGCGAGGATTGCGAGCGCGGACAGCGCGGCCATCGGCCACTTGACGCTGCTCAGCGAGGGCGGCCTGCCGTCACCGCCGCCCCAGAAGCCGAGCGCCCCGAAGACGAGGAAGAGGGCGCCGACCCAGGCCCAGAAGCCGAGGCGGCTGCGGTAGCTGCGCAGGGCCGGGGCGATGCGGATGTGCCGCCGCCGGCAGCGGGCGAAGAGATCCACGGCCGCCGCGAGAAACGGGAGCAGCATCGCGACGAGGACGATCTCGATCGCCCAGCCCCGGATGAGCCGCTGGCCGAGGAAGACGTAGCTCGCCGGCCCTTGGGCGAGCGCGACACCCTGCTCCATCGCGTCGATCGCGTCCTGGGCGGCCCGGCCGATCGCCTCCACGTGCCGGGTGCCCAGCTTCTCGGCGCCCGCGCCCCGGGCCGTGGGCGGACGCGCGCCGGCGGTGGTCAGCGTCACGGCGGGAATGCCACGGCTCACGAACGGGGACTGTTCGTACGGGCTGTAGGGAAAGGCGAGGCCGAAGAGCTGCTGGGGGCCGCTCGGCCGCGACGGGTCGCCGCCGCTCTCCTTCGCGAGCGCCGCGCGCACCGTCTCGACGAGACCCGGCGCGGGCGAGCGCGCGGTGTCGCCGCCGAACACGATCCGCGGCCGGCCCGGGCCTCCGATCGAGTCGAGATTGACGACGGCGATGACGTTGCCGCGTGTTCCGGGCTCCGCTGCGAAATGCGCGGCGCCGCGTGCGCCCTCGTCTGCGGCGTCCGTGGACAGGAAGACGAGCGAGTAGGGGAGCTTGATCCGCTGCGCGCCGGCCGTCGGCGCGTAGGAGCGGGCGAGCTCGATGAGCGCCGCCGTTCCCGAGGCGTTGTCGTCGAGGCCGGCGCCGTCCCGGTGCGCCATGACGACGATCTCGTGTTGCGGATCGAGGCCCCGCTTCTCGGCCACGAGGTTCGTGAGCGTCGTCCGGCGACCGTGGATCGTCGCCACGAAGCGGTCGGCCCGCACGTCGAACGCGTAGGGGGTCAGCTCCTGCCGGAACCAGGCGGCGGCGCCTCGCGCGCCCGCCGTGCCGAGCGTGCGGTCCGGATAGCGGGAGGCTATGTCCGTGGCCAGCGAGGCCGCCGTTCCGGCGTCGAAGGCCGGCGGCAGGTTCGGCGCGCTGAGCGCCGGGGGCTTCGCGACGCTGAACGCCAGCACCAGCAGCGGCAGCCCGACGAGGAGCCAGGTACCGCGGTAGAGGCGCGCGTTGATGGGACGCTCGAGCGAGCCCGGCCGCGACCGTCGACGCTCGGGTGCGGGCGGGGCGGCCGTCACGCGCCCAGTCTAGGTCGGCATCCGGGCGGCCCGTTTTCCCGTGGAAACGGCTCGGGTTAGGTCTGGCGCCCGCGGGGAAAGGGCCGAGCGGAGAGTAAACATCGAGCTGCCGGGCGAGAGCGTGCGACTCGCTAGAAGTAGAATTCGGCGGGTTTAAGATTCGGAATCTACGGGAAACGGGCGGGAGATGGACGAGGCGACCCTGGTCGAGACGGCTGGCGAGGAACTGGAGGGCATGCGCACCGTCCGCCTCCGGATTCCCGCGCGCGCCGAATACGTGGCGCTGGCCCGGCTCGCGCTCAGCGGTCTCGCCGACATCGCGGCGCTGCCCGACGAGCTCGTCGCCGACCTGAAGCTCGCGCTGACCGAGGCCGTCTCCAACTCGGTGCGGCACGCCTACCGGGAAGGTGGCGGCTTCGTCTCGGTCGCGTACGAGCTGGGCCACGACTCGCTTTCCGTCGAGGTCGTCGACGACGGCGAGGGGTTCGACCCGCAGCGGCCGCCGGCGCTCGAGGGCGACGAGCTCACGGAAGGCGGGCTCGGCATCGCGATCATCCGCACGATCGCCGACGACTTCGAGCTCGACTCCCGGCCGGGCGTGCGCGGCTCGCGGCTTCGGTTCGCGAAGCGGCTGCGCCGGGCCGCGTAGTCGTTGCCAGACACGACAACGACTCGTCGCAAGCTTCTCGTCGTCTCGAACCGCGCGCCGGTCAGCTACGGGCGTGGGGCCGACGGCACGCGCACCGCGAAGCGAGGCGGCGGCGGGGTGGTCACGGCGCTGGGCGGGCTGCTGGCGCACCACGACGTGACCTGGGTGGCGAGCGCGATGAGCGACGAGGACAGGGCGGTCGCCGCCGAGCACGACGGCGCGTTCGTCGAGGAGGCCGCCGGCGGTGCGTCGTATCGGCTGCGCCTCGTGCCCCACCGGCCGGAGGCCTATCACCGCTTCTACAACGTGCTCGCCAACCCCACGCTCTGGTTCCTGCAGCACTACCTCTGGGGGCTCGGCTCGGCACCGGACTTCGGGCCCGGGCTGCATGAGGCTTGGAGCGAGGGATACGTGCCGGTGAACGAGGCGTTCGCGGCGGCGACCCTCGAGGAGCTCGAGATCGAGCCCGGCGCGGCCGTGCTCTTCCACGACTACCAGCTCTACCTGGCGCCGGGGCTCGTGCGCGCGGCGCGGCCCGATGTGGTGACGTCGCACTTCGTCCACATCCCGTGGCCGGAGCCGGACTACTGGCATGCGCTGCCCCAGGAGCTGCGCAACGCGATCCACGAGGGGCTGCTCGCGAACGACGTCGTGGGCTTCCACACCGAGCGCTGGCGTCGCGCCTTCCTCCTCTCGGCGCAGCGGCTGGTCGGCGCCCGGGTGGACGCGGACTCGGGGACGGTCGAGCATCGCGGGCGCAGGACGCGCGTGGTTGCGCGGCCGATCGGCGTCGAGCCCGGGGAGTTCGAGCGCCTGTCCGCTGATCCGTCGGTGCTCGAGCACGAGGCCGCGCTCGTCGCCGGCCGGCCGGAGCACCTTGTGGTGCGGGTCGACAGGATCGACCCCTCGAAGAACGTCGTGCGCGGCTTCCAGGCCTACTCGCTGCTGCTCGAGCGGCACCCGGAGCTGCACGGGAAGGTGAGCATGGTGGCCCTGCTCGCGCCCTCGCGCCAGGACATCCCGGAGTACGCCGAGTACGCGGCCGCCGTCGAGAGGGCCGCGCGCGAGATCGACGAGCGCTTCGGGCGGGAGGGTTGGAGGGCGGTGGAGCTCGACGTCGCGGACGACTTCCCGCGGTCGGTCGCCGGCTACAAGCAGTTCGACGTCCTGCTCGTCAACCCCGTCTTCGACGGTCTGAACCTGGTGGCCAAAGAGGCGTTCCTGCTCAACGAGCGGGACGGGGTGCTCGTCCTGTCCGAGAACGCCGGCGTGCACGAGGAGCTCGGGGAGTGGGCCTTGACCGTGAACCCGCTCGACGTCTCGGGACAGGCCGACGCGCTGTACGACGCACTGATGCTCGAGCCGGCCGAGCGGCGGCGGCGGGCGGACGCGATCCGGGCGCACGTCCGCGAGCACGGCATCCGCGAGTGGATCGAAGCGGAGCTGGCCGAGCTCGACGCCGTACGATCCACGTGATGGACAAGCTCTCGCACGTCGACGAGACGGGCGCCGTGCGGATGGTGGACGTCGGCGGCAAGGCGATCTCGCGCCGCCGCGCCGTCGCCCGGGCGGAGGTGCGGATGGCCGCCGAGACCGCGCGCACCCTGCGCGAGCTGCCCAAGGGCGACGCGCTCGCTGCCGCGCAGCTCGCCGGAATCATGGCCGCGAAGCGCACGAGCGATCTGATCCCGCTCTGCCATCCGCTGCCGCTCACGAACGTCGGGGTGACGCTCGAGGTCGGCGAGGAGTCGGTCGAGATCGTCTCGGTGGTCGAGACCACCGCGCAGACGGGCGTCGAGATGGAGGCGCTGACCGCCGCCTCGGTCGCCGCGCTCACCGTCTACGACATGGCGAAAGCCGTCGACAAGCAGATGCGGATCGTCGACGTGGTGCTCGTCGAGAAGACGAAGGAGCCCGTCACCTGAAAGCCGCAGTGCTGACGGTGTCGGACGGCGTCGCGGCCGGGACGCGCGAGGACCGGAGCGGGGACGCGCTCGCCGGGCTGCTGCAGGGCGAGGGCTACGACGTCGAGCGCCGGGTGGTCCCCGACGAGCGCGACCGGATCGCCGCCGCGCTCCGGGAGCTCGCCGCGGAGGCGCGACTGGTGCTCACGACCGGCGGGACGGGCCTCGCCCCGCGGGACGTGACGCCGGAGGCGACGCGCGAAGTGCTCGACCGGGAAGCCCCCGGCATAGCCCAGGCGCTGCGGGCGGACTCGATCGCCAAGACGCCGCACGGCCTGCTCTCGCGTGGAGTGGCCGGAGTCGCGGGGAGCACGTTGGTGGTCAACCTTCCGGGGTCGACCGGAGGCTGCCGCGACGGGTTCGCGATCCTTCGCCCCGCGCTGGCGCACGCGCTGGAGCTCCTCGCCGACGTCCCGACCGAGCACGAGCAGACGTGACGGCCACGTCCACCCTCGCCCCGCTGCCGGCGCGCTTCGCGCGGCTCGTGAAGATCGAGCACACGGTCTTCGCACTGCCGTTCGCCTACGTCGGCGCCTTCCTCGCCGTCGACGGCGTGCCGAGCGGGCACGACCTGCTCTGGATCACGCTCGCGATGGTCGGCGCTCGCTCGCTCGCGATGGCGCTCAACCGCCTGATCGACGTGAAGATCGACGCGCGGAACCCGCGCACCGCCGGCCGCGAGCTGCCGAGCGGCCAGCTCTCCGTCGCCCAGGTCGTCGTCTTCTGCTTCGTCTCGCTCGCCCTCTTCCTCGCCGCCGTCTGGCAGCTCGATCCGCTCGTCCGCTGGCTGTGGCCGATCCCGGTGATCGGCTTCGTCGTCTACCCGTACCTCAAGCGCTACACCTGGCTCTGCCATCTCTGGCTCGGCGCGGTCGACGGGCTCGCGCCGGTCGGCGCCTGGGTGGCCATCACGGGACGGCTGCCGTGGCAGTCGTGGACGCTCGGCGCGGCCGTCGCGCTCTGGGTGACGGGCTTCGACTTCTTCTATGCCCTCTTCGACGAGGAGATCGACCGGCGGGAGGGCCTCCACTCGATCGTGACGCGCTTCGGAGTGCGCGGTGCCTTCCTCGGCGCCCGGCTCGCTCACGCGGGCACGGTCGTCTGCCTCGTGGCGGCCGGGCTCGGGCTCCCCGTCGGCGTCCTCTACTGGCTCGGGGTCGCCGCGGTCGCCGTGCTGCTCGCGTACGAGCACTCGCTCGTCCGTCCCACCGACCTGCGCCGCCTCGACACGGCGTTCTTCACGATGAACGGCGTGATCAGCGTCGTCTTCGCCGCCTTCGTGATCCTCGACACGGTGGTCTAAAAGGGACACGGCCGGCACCAGGTACCGGCCGTGTCCTGTTGGGCTAGCCCTGCGGCCAGTGCGGCGGATGGCACCAGCGGCCGGAGCGGAGGAATCCCGCCCCCAACGTGCTCGAGCCGATCGCTCCCGACGAGAAGCCCGTCGTGGGGTCGAACCCGGAACCGAGCGAGGCCACGAGATGCCCCCACGGTCCCCGCAGGTAGCCTCGCGCCAGCCCGGACGCGTTGCCGTTCGCCAGCGCCGCGTTGAGCGTGCCGTGAGCCCGGTTGCGGCCGGTGCCCTTGATGTGCCAGAGGCCGTAGAGATGCCCCACGCCGTTCGTGGTGTCGACCAGGCTCCAGGCGCGGATCGTCAGAGCGCCGGCGAGCCGCGGATCGGAGCTCGACGCCGTCCCCGTGTACGTCGCCCTCGTGGCCTGGAAGGTGTCGCCGCCGTTGACCGAGCACGTTGCGACGGCGTGCTGCGCGACGGTGGTCGCGTTGAACGTCGCGCTTGCCGCTTTCACCGACGGGGCTCGATGCCCGGCGGCCGCTACGCCGGTGCCGACGAGGGCGGCCACGGCGAGCAGGACGAACAGGGAGAGTCGCTTCTTGGACATGGGTCTCCTCGGATCGAATGGACGCTGGGAGCCTGAACGGGTGGGGCCAGGTCTCAGCCAAGGCGCGGTAAAACGCCTGTAAAGCACGGACAACCGCCTATGCTGCGCGCGTGCTGACGGCCCGCCGGCTCGGTAAGCGCTACGGAGACAAACGCGTCCTGCGGGGCATCGACCTCGAGCTTTCGCGCGGCGGCTTCCTCGTCGTCACGGGCCCGAACGGCGCCGGCAAGACGACGCTGCTGCGGATCTGTGCGGGTCTCGCGCAGCCCACCCAGGGCACGATCGAGCGGAGCATCTCGCGCGGCCAGGTCGGCTACCTCGGCCACGAGCCGCTCGTCTATCGCGAGCTGACCGCGCTCGAGAACCTCGACCTCTACGGCCGCCTCTACCGCGTCGCCGAGCGGCGCGAGCGGATCGGAATGCTGCTCGAGCGCTTTGGGCTCTGGGACGTTCGGCACGACCGGGTCGCCTCGTACTCGCGGGGGATGACGCAGAGGCTCGCGCTCTGCCGAGTGCTTCTCCACGACCCCGAGTTGCTCGTCCTCGACGAGCCGTACAGCGCGCTCGACGAGGCGGGCGAGGAGCTGCTCGACGCGCAGCTCGCGGAGCTTCGCGGCGAGCGGACGTTCCTCCTCGCGACCCACGACCCGGCTCACGTCGAGCCGCTCGCGAGCGCCCGGCTCGCGCTCGCATGACCTACGCGCGCGACGTCGGAGCGCTCGCGCGCAAGGACCTGCTGCTCGAGCTGCGGGCGCGGGACACGCTGCCGGCGATGCTGCTCTTCGTCGTCGCGACCTTCGTCGTCTTCCACTTCTCCCTGCCCGCGCACCCGTCGAAGCTCGCGGCGAGCGGCCTGCTCTGGGTCGCCATCCTCTTCACCGCGCTGCTCGGCCTCGGCCGGGCGTTCGTGCCCGAACGGGAGCAGCACGTGTTCGACGGGCTCGTGCTCGCCCCTTGCGACCGGAGTGCGATCTGGCTCGGCAAATCGCTGGCGACGCTGGCCTTCCTCGTCGCGGCGGAAGTCGTCGCGCTGCCGGTGTTCGCGCTCTTCTTCCGGCCGCTGAGCGGCGCGGCGGTGGTCGGCGTCGCGCTCGCCGACCTCGGTATCTGCGCGGTCGGCACGTTCCTCGGCGCGATGGCGGTCGCGACCCGCGCGCGCGAGTTGCTGCTGCCGCTGCTCTTCCTGCCGCTCGCGATCCCGATCGTGGTCGGAGGGGTCGGGGCCGGCGTCGCGGACTCGCCGGGACGCTACCTCGGGTTCCTCGCCCTCTACGACCTCCTGTTCGCCGTCATCTGCTGGGCCTCGTTCGAGTATGTCGTCGCCGAGTAGCGCCGCTGGTGCGACAATCCCTGCCGTGGGTCGCACGCCCCGCACACCCCTGCCCGCACTCGCCGTCGGCTCGCTCGTGCTCGTGACGACGGCGCTCGCCCTCGTCTTCTTCGTGGCGCCGAACGACGCGAACCAGGGCTTCTCGCAGCGGATCTTCTACTTCCACGTCTCGATCGCGATCACCGCGTACGCATGCTTCGTCGGCGGCGCCTGGAAGGCGTTCCGCCACCTCTGGAAGCGCGACCCCGGCGCCGACCTCGAGAGCTATGTCCTCGTCCACCAGGGGCTGATCTTCGGCACGCTCGTGCTGCTCACCGGCTCGATCTGGGCCAAGATCTCGTGGGGCCACTGGTGGCTCTGGAGCGAGGACCAGCTCGTGCTCTTCCTCGTGCTGTTCCTCTTCTACTGCGCCTACTTCATGCTCCGATACTCCGTCGACCCCGGGCCGCAGCGCGCCAACCTGTGTGCGGTGTACGCGCTCTTCGGCGTCGTCCTGATCCCGGTCAGCTTCGCGGCGATCAGGCTGGCGAAAGGGTTGATTCACCCCGTCGTCTTCACGCGGCACGGGCCGAACTTCGGCGGCTGGATCCTCGTCACGTACTGCGTCGCGCAGGCCGCGGTGCTCCTGCTCGCCTACACGCTGTACCGGCTCGAGCTCGGCGGCAAGCGGCTCGACGGCCGGCTGCGGGAGCTGAGGGAGGTGCTCGCGTGACCACCTCCGAGAAGTACGTCACGGCCGCCTACTGCGTCGTCTTCGCCGTCGTGCTCGCCTACGTCCTGATCATGGCGCTCAAGCTGCAGCGGCTCGAGCGCGAGGTGGACGAGCTCGCCGATCGCGTGCCCGAGGACGACACCGAAGAGACGCCGCGGGAGCCGGCGCGCGTTGGCTGAGCTGCTGTTCTGGCCCGCGCTCCTGCTCTACGGGGAAGCCGCGGTCGGCTACCTCGGCGACGTGCGGCGGCCGGGGCGGGCGGGCCGCGTCGCGACCTGGGCCGTCCGGCTCGGCTGGCTCGCGCAGACCGCGCTGCTCGCCGTGCAGGCGGCGGACGACGACGGGTTCCCGTGGGGAACGTGGGCCGGGTCGCTCCAGCTCTTCGTCTGGCTCGTCGTCACCGCGTACCTGATCTGGGGCTGCCGGCGGCCGTATCGCGTGCTCGGGCTCGTCGTGATGCCCCTCGCCGTGGTGCTGCTCGTCGTCGCCCGCGCCGGCGGCGGGACGGGCATCGGGAACGCGAGCCACTACTCGAACCTCTTCCTCGTCGTCCACGTCGGTCTCGTGCTGGCCGGCTTCGCCGGCTTTACCCTCGCCGCCGCCCTCTCGGCGCTCTACCTCTGGCAGGAGCGGCGGCTGAAGACGCGCCCGGCGACGATCCTCCGGCGGCAGATGCCCGCTCTCGCGACGCTCGACGGCCTAGCCCTGCGGACGGTCGAGTGGTCGGTGCCGCTCCTGACCTTCGGCGTCGTGGCCGGGCTCGTGCGCCTCCTCGTCCGGGACGACCGCGTCGACGCGCTCATCGCCGTGACCGCCGCGACGTGGCTCGTCTGGTGCGCGTACCTCGGTCTACGCCTGATCGGAGGCTGGGCCGGCCGCCGCGCTGCCTATGTCGCACTGGCCGGATTCCTCCTCGTCGTCATCGTCCGTCTCGCCCTCCCGGCCACCCACTTCACATGATCCGCCTCGTCCTCGTCGGCACCTCCCATCACCACGCGCCGATCGAGCTGCGGGAGCAGGTCGCGCTCGGCCGGGAGGACGCGGAGGAGCTCGCGGCGCGGCTCGCGGCCGGCGGGCGCGAAGCCGCCTGCCTCTCGACCTGCAACCGCACCGAGCTCTACATAGCCGCGGAGGACGCCGAGCAGGCCGAGGAGGACGCGGTCGCGGCGCTCGCGACACTGGGACCCGAGGTGGAGCCCGCGCTCTACCGGCTCCACGACCGGGCCGCGGCCCATCATCTCTTCCGCGTCGCGGCGGGGCTCGACTCGCTCGTTCCCGGCGAGGGCGAGATCCTCGGCCAGGTGCGCGTCGCGCACGAGCTCGGGGCGACCGGGCCGCTGCTCGACCGCGTCTTCCGCCAAGCGCTGCACGCGGGCCGCAAGGTGCGCGCCCAGACCGCGATCGGCGAGAGCCCCTCCTCGGTCTCGGCGGCGGCCGCCGCGCTGGCGGAGCAGGTCTTCGGGAGCCTCGAGGGGCGGTCGATCCTGCTGCTCGGCGCGGGCAAGGTGAGCGAGCAGGCGGCGCGGAACCTGCGCAGCCGCGGCGCCGAGATCGCGCTGGTCGCCAACAGCAAGACCGAGCGCGACCCGATCGAGGAGGAGCTCGCCACGGTGGACGTCGTCATCTCCTCGACGACCGCACCGGGCCTCGTGCTCGAGGCGGACACGGTGGCGGAGGCGTTGCGGGGCCGTCGCGGCCGCCGGCTCCTGCTCGTCGACCTCGCCGTCCCACGCGACCTCGACCCCGACATCGCAGACCTCGACGGCTGCTACCTCTACGACATCGACGACCTCGAGCAGATCGTCGCCGAGACGCTGTCCGGGCGGAGGCGCGAGGCGGACCGGGCGGAGGGGATCGTCGCGGCCGAGGCGGAGAAGTTCCACGAATGGCACGCGTCCCTCGACGTGCTGCCGGCGATCACGTCGCTGCGGGCACGCGCGGAGGAGATCCGCGAGGCGGAGCTGCGGAAGGCCGAGTCCCTGCTGGGGCGGCTCGACGACAGTCAGCGCACGGCCGTCGAGGCGGTCACGGCGCAGATCGTGAACAAGCTGCTGCACCTGCCGACCGTGCGCATGAAGCAGGCGGCCTTGGCAGCCGACGGAGTTCTCTATGCTGAGACCGTGCGGTACCTCTTCGGTCTCGGCGAGGAAGAGCGCTGAAGGTCAGGCAGCTCACGGGCCGTCCTCTGCCCCTCCAGGCGCCGACGGCCTTCATCCGGGTCCGGACGGGCGGCGTAGGTTGCAGGCCGCCGGTGCGGAGGCGATTGGCCTGTGCTCGTCCGCGTCGGCAGTCGCGGCAGTAGGCTCGCGCTCACCCAGGCCGAGCTCGCTCTCTCGGCGTTGCGGGCGCCGGGCATCGAGCTGGCGATCGTCCCGATCACCACGGCCGGCGACCGCGACCGCTCGCGACCGTTCGGCGAGATCGGCTCGCGCGGCGTCTTCGTCAAGGAGCTCGAGGAGGCGCTGCTCGAGGGACGGATCGACGTCGCCGTCCACTCGGCTAAGGACCTGACCGCCGTCGATCCCGAGGGCCTGGCGATCGGCGCCTACCTCAGGCGCGAGGATCCGCGGGACGCCCTCTGCGGTGTCGCCGAGCTGCGGCCGGGGATGCGGATCGGGACGGCGTCGGTGCGGCGGAAGGCCCAGCTGCTGGCGCTCGAGCCGACGCTCTCGATCGAGCCGCTGCGGGGGAACATCGACACGCGTCTGCGCAAGCGCGGGGAGCGCGGCCTCGACGCGATCGTGCTCGCCGCGTGCGGGCTCGACCGGCTCGGGCTCGGCGGGGAGATCGGGCATCGCTTCGAGCCGGAGAGGATGCTGCCGGAGGCGGGGCAGGGCGCGCTCGCGCTCCAGGTCAGGGCGAGCGACGAGCAGCTGGTGGCGGCGGCCGACGATCCCGAGACGCGGAGGCGGGTCGCGGCCGAGCGCGCGGTCGTCGCGACGGTGGGCGGCGGGTGCCTCGCTCCGGTTGCGGCGCACCACGACGGGACGACGCTGACCGGCCTCGTCGCCGCCGAGGACGGGTCGTGGATCGAGCGGCGCACGGGCGACGACCCCGCGGTGCTCGGGGCGGAGCTGGTGGATGCGAGTACTCGTCACACGTGAGGAGCTCGTCGCCCGCGTCGAGGCGCTCGGACACGACGCGGTCTTCTGCGAGCTGATCAGGGTCGAGCCGCTGGGCGACGAGCCGGTCGACGCCCGCGGCCACGACTGGCTCGTCGTCACGAGCCGCAACGGCGCGCACGAGCTCGCGCGCCGAGGGGTGTCCGCCAACCGCATCGCGGCAATCGGGCCGGCGACGGCCGAGGCGCTGCGCTCGCACGGGCTGCGGGTCGACCTCGTCGCCTCGACCCACACGCAGGAGGGCCTGCGCGACGAGCTGCCCGAGGGAACGCTCCTGCTCGCGGCCGCGGAGGGTGCGCGCCGCGACGTCCTCGACGCCGACTTCCTGCCGCTCTACCGGACGGTCCAGCTGCGGCCCGAGGCGCCGGACGCCGACGTCGCGCTCCTCATGTCCGGCTCCGCCGCTCGCGCCCTCGCCGCGACCGGCGCACGCATGCCGGTCGTCGCCATCGGCCCGCAGACCGCGGCCGAGGCTCGCGCGGCCGGGCTCGACGTCGCCGCCGTCGCCGCCGTTCACGACCTCGACGGCCTCGTCGAGGCGTTACGTTCCGGCCCGTGGTGATCACCTTCCTGACCGACTTCGGGCTCCAGGACGACTTCGTCGGCACTTGCCACGGCGTGATCGCGACGATCGCGCCGGACGCGCGGGTGATCGACATCACGCACGGGATCCGCCCGGGCCACGTGCTCCAGGGGGCGATCGTGCTCGCGAACACGCTTCCCTACATGCCGCCCGGCGTCCATCTCGCCGTCGTCGATCCGGGCGTCGGGAGCGGCCGCCGCGCTCTCGCGCTGCGCGACGAGGAGGGCCGGGTCCACGTCGGTCCCGACAACGGGCTCCTGCTGCCGGCCGCCGAGCGCTTCGGCGGCGTCGCGGCGGCGCACGAGCTCACGGTTGCGGAGTATTCGCTCCAGCCCGTCTCCCGCACGTTCCACGGCCGCGACCTGTTCTCGCCGGCCGCCGCCCACCTCGCCGCCGGCGTGCCGCTCGAGGAGCTCGGCCCGCCGGTCGACACGGGCGAGCTCGTGCGAGTGGACGTCCCGAAGCCGGAGATCGGGCACAACCGGATCCGGGCCGTCGTGCTCGTCGTCGATCGCTTCGGCAATCTCGCGCTCAACCTCAGGCGCGACCAGCTCGAGCACCTGGATCTCGGAGCCGGCACGAGAGTCGAGCTCACCTCCCGCGGCGAGCGGTTCTTCGCGGTGTCCGCCCGGACCTTCGCCGACGCGCCGCGCGGGTCGCTCATCCTCTACGAGGACAGCTACGGCAGCCTTGCCCTCGCGGTCTCTCGGGGGAGCGCGGCCCAGTTGCTCCGGGTGGAGGAGGGCGGCGAGATCCTGCTCGACCTCGCGGCGCGGTGATCGACGCGCATCGGTTCGCGCGGCTCGTGACCGACGCCGTCGTGCGGCGGCCGGCGCTGTGGCGCGTCTTCCGCCGCCCCCTGCGCGGGATGTTCGACGGCCTCGCGCCGACCTGGGAGACGCGGATCGGCCCGCATCACCTCCGGGCGCTCGATCTCGCGCTCGAGGGCGTGCCGGCGCCGGGCCGCATCCTCGATCTCGGCACCGGGACCGGCGTCGTCGCGCAGGCCCTCGCCGAGCGCTACCCGGCGGCGGAGGTGGTCGGGATCGACGTCAGCTCCGGGATGGTCGACGAGGCCGTTCGGCAGCTGCCGCCCGAGCTGGCCGGCCGCGTGCGCTTCGAGGTCGGCGACGCTTCGGCGCTCGACTGTCCCGACGGGCCCTTCGAGCTCGTCGTCCTCTCCAACATGATCCCGTTCTTCGACGAGCTCGCCCGCGTCACCGCGCCGGGCGGGACGCTCGCGCTCTCGTTCTCCCGCGGCGCCGAGACGCCGATCTACGTCCCGTTCGACCGGCTCCGAGAGGAGCTCGGCCGCCGGGGGTTCGCGGAATTTGCGGAGTTTTCGGCCACGCCGGCGACGGCGCTCCGTGCGCAGAGGCGCTAGGCTCAACTCAACGGTCGTCCGCGACACGGTTGCACCGGTCCGAACGACCTGAGGCCCCCGATATCGCGACAGCGTGCTCGGGGGCCTCGTCGTTGGCCTGGCTACACTGACCGACCGCCAGCGGCGAGGTAGCTCAGCTGGTAGAGCACTCGGCTGAAAACCGGGGTGTCGCCGGTTCGAGTCCGGCCCTCGCCACTTGTCCGGGTCTCAGGCCGTAGCAAAGGCTGCAGCCCCGGGAGCCGGAGCCTTGCCCTCCCAGTAGCGGTTGAGGGCTCCCTGGATCTTCACGAACCAGACGATCGCGGGAATCACCAGGATCCCGCCCGGAAAGAGCCACAGCCCGGTCCAGCCGCTGAGCGGCGGCGTCCGGCCGTCCTTCGCGTACATCTTCCCGACCTCCGATGGAATGACGAACGCGCTGACCGGACTGATCAGGATCCAGACGACGAGGCCCAGCACTCCGCCGAGCCCGTCGCCGGTGTGTTGCTTCGTCTCTTCCTGGGTCTTGAAGACCCAGTAGAGGCCGTAGATGCCGAAGGTGATGAGATACATGAGGATCCCGAAGCCGACGCCGCGTGGTTGACCAAGCGGGCCCGTGTTGCCGGGTGTAGTCATTTCCTAGCCTCCCAGGTGATCGTTCTCTCCGCCGTTCTCGGCGCCGTAAGAGCCTTTCACGCGCGCGGTCGGAGGGCCTGGAGTGCCGTCGCGATCATCGCGTCCTCGACTTCCGACTCGCCGATGCGGCCGCTTCGTACCTCGGCGCTCGCCGCATGAGCGATGGCGCGGATCATCGCGAGATGCCACGACACGGGGAGATCGCTGCGGAACGCGCCCGACGCCTGGCCGCGCTCGATCAGGGGCACGAAGAGGCTCATGACGGGCTCGTGACGGCGCTGCAGCTCACTGGCCGAGAGGCGAGCCGTGTTGATCGCCAGGAGGGCGTGAAAGTCGCTGAGCCTCTGCCAGGTGGCTCGGAGTACGCGGTCGAGCGCTTCCTCCGGCTCGCCCTGCGTCGGCTCGGCTCGGCCCGTCGCCTCCGCGACCTGGCCGACGGCGTGCTCCATGACGACGTCGAGCAGCGACTCGCGGGTAGGGAAGTGCATGTAGATCGTCGCCCGCACCACGCCGGCGCGGCGAGCGATCTCGGCCATGCTCACGTCCGGATCGCTCGCCAGCGCTTCGAGGGCGGCGTTGACGATGGAGGAGATGCTGCGCTCGGCGTCCGCCCGGCGGCGTTTCGGGGCGGACGCGTCGGCCTGTGTCTTCGTCTTGCTCATCGATCAGTGGACGGGCATCGCCTGCGGGTTGAGCCGCAGCTTGGGGAGGAAGTGCTGCGCGCGAGGGAGAACCGCGAATGCCACCAGGCCGGCGAGCGTACCGACGAGTGCGGCGACCAGGAAGGCGTCACCGATGCCGGCTGCGGCGTGCGGGCCGAGGATCGCGCCGCTCGACCCGGCGGCGATGGTCGAGAAGATGGCGATGCCGAGCGTGCCGCCGATCTCGTGGCCGGTCGAGTTGAGGCCCGACAGCATCCCGGCTTCTTCCGTGCGTGTCCCGGTGAGGATGGCCACGGACACGGTGACGACCGCGACGCCGAGCCCCAGGCCGGCGACCAGCATGCCGGGGAGGACGTTGGCGAGATAGGTGCCGCTCTCGCCGACACGTGAGAGGAGGAGCATCCCCGCTGCGCCGACCAGGAACGCTCCGGCAAGCGGGACACGCACGCCGTGCCTGGCGATGAGGTGACCGGCGGCGTGGGCGCCGATCCCGGCCGAGAGGGCGAGCGGGATGAACGCGAGGCCGGTGGTGAGGGGGCCCCAGCCGAGCACGTTCTGCAGGTAGAGCGAGCAGAGCAGGAAGAGTCCGAAGATCGAGCTTGCGGCTGCCAGCATGAGCACGAGGCCACCGCCGACGGCGCGATCGGCGACGCGCTCGACGCGAAGAAGCGGCGCGTCGATGTGGAGCTCGTAGACCGCGAAGGCCGCGAGGCCCACCAGTCCACCGAGGCCACAGACGTGCGTCTGGACGGAAGTCCAACCGGCGGAGTCGGCCTGGGTGATTCCGTACACGATCGCGGCAACGCTCGTCGTTGCGAGGGCCGCGCCGGCAAGGTCGAGGCCGTGCCAGCGTGCCCTCTGGGTGTCGGCCGGGACGACCTTCAGCGACGCGAAGAGCAGCACAGCCGCGACCGGGAGGTTGACGTAGAAGACCATCCGCCAGTCGGCGTACTCGGTGAGGACTCCACCGACGACGACGCCGATCGCCGCTCCGGCTCCGCCGATGGCGCCCCAGGCGGCCAGTGCCTTCGCGCGAGCCGGTCCCTGGAATGCCGACGTGATGATCGAGAGAGCAGCAGGAGAGAGCAGGGCGGCGCCGAGCCCCTGGCCCGCGCGGGCCGCGAACAGCGTCGTGGCGCTTGCGGCCATCGCCGAGGCGAACGACGAGGCGGTGAAGACCATGAGGCCCGTGACGAACATCCGGCGGCGGCCGAGCAGGTCGGCCGCGCGGCCTCCGAACAGCAGGAGACTGCCGAAGATCAGCGAGTAGCTCGTGATCGTCCAGCTGATGCTCGAGCCGCTCAGCTGCAGGTCGGCGGCGATGTGCGGGAGAGCGATGTTCACGGCCGTGATGTCGAGGATGACCATGAGCTGGGCGACGAGCAGCATCGGGAGAAGCCAGCGGTGCGGCCGGGCGCCGGTGTTCTCTCCGCCGAGCGCGGTCTCGCTCTTGGAGTGCTTTGGCTTCTGGTGCATGCTTCCTCCTCTAAGTCGGACGCTGCTGTCTGAGGTAATAAATCAGACATTAGTGTCCAATGTCAAGGGTCCGTTCGATTAGCCGGTTAGCCTCCGCGGCGTGGGCGCGAAGGCCGACTCTCGTGAGATCGCCGTGATCGGCGCGACGCTCGACCTCGGCGCCGGGCGGCGCGGGGTCGACATGGGGCCGTCGGCGATCCGCTATGCCGGGCTCGAGCAGCAGCTCGTGACGAAGCTCGGCGTGCAGGTCACGGACGTCGGCAACGTCGTCTCGCCGGTGGTCGAGACGACTGCCATGGGCGACGAGAGCGCCCGCTACCTCGACCAGATCCTCGATCTCTGTGACCGCCTGGCCGGGCTCGTTGCGGAGGCCGCCGGCCGCGGGGCGCTGCCGCTCGTGCTCGGCGGCGACCACTCCTGCGCCCTCGGCTCGCTTCTCGGAATGGCCCGCTCGCGCGGGCGAGGCGGTGTCGTCTGGGTCGACGCCCACGGCGACCTGAACACGCCGGAGACGTCGCCGAGCGGGAACGTGCACGGGATGGTCCTGGCGGCGGCACTCGGCCTCGCCGGCGACGCGTTCCGCCGCGACGGCTGGCCGCTGCCGGCGGTCGAGCACGGGAAGGTCTCGCTCGTGGGCGTCCGCTCGCTCGACGACGGGGAGCGGGAGCTGCTCGGCACGATCGACGCGAAGGTCTTCACGATGAGCGACGTCGACCGGCTCGGCGTCGAGCCGTGCATGCGCGAGGCCCTCGCGCACGCGTCGGGAGGCGCGTTCCTCCACGTCTCGTTCGACATGGATGTCGTCGATCCCGACTACGCGCCCGGCGTCGGCACGCCGGTGCGGGGCGGTCTCTCGTATCGCGAGGCGCACCTGGCGATGGAGACCATCGCCGAGTCCGCCGAGATCGACTCGATGGACGTCGTCGAGGTCAACCCGATCCTCGACCGCGAGAACGCGACGGGACAGCTTGCCGTCGAGCTCGTCGCCTCGGCGCTCGGCGCGCGGATCCTCTAGCCCTCATGGAGCTCGAGGTCCGCGAGGGCGACATCGCCGCGGTGGAGGCCGACGCCGTCGCGAACGCGGCCAACGACCGGCTCTGGATGGGCGCCGGCGTCGCGGGAGCCCTCAAGCGGGCGGGCGGCGACGAGATCGAGCAGGAGGCGACGGCGCAGGGGCCGATCCCGCTCGGGAGCGCGGTCGCGACCGGCGCCGGCCGCCTGGCCGCGCGCTGGGTGATCCACGGCGCCGTGATGGGGCAGGACCTGCGGACGAACGCCGAGCTGGTGCGTCGCACGACGCGCTCCTGTCTCGAGCTTGCCGACGAGCTCGGTTGCCGCTCGCTCGCGCTCCCCGCGTTCGGGACCGGTGTGGGCGGCTTCCCGCTCGAGGAGTGCGCGTCGCTCATGGTCGAGGAGTCGCGCGGCTTCCAGCCGGGCTCGCTCGAACGCGTGGTCTTCGCCGTCTTCGGCGCCGACGCCTACGAGGCGTTCTCGTCCGAGCTCTCCTCGCCCGAGCCTTCCTCACCTGAGCCCGAGGGCTCGTAGTAGCGCGTGCCCTCGAGGTCCTCCGGCAGGTAGCTCGTCTCGAAGCCTGCGGGATCGCTGTGCGGATAGACGTAGCCCTCGCCGTGGCCGAGCCGGCGTCCGTACCACGAGCCGTCGCGGAGTGCTTTCGGCGGGCGGGCGGCGCCGCGCTCCTGCACGTCCGCGGTCGCCCGGTTCAGGGCCATGTAGCTCGCATTCGACTTCGGCGCGCGGGCGAGGTAGATCGCCGCCTGGGCCAGGTTGAGCCGCGCCTCGGGAAGCCCGACGTGCTCCACCGCCTGCGCCGCCGCGACGGCGACGAGGAGCGCATGCGGATCCGCGTTCCCGATGTCCTCCGAGGCGAGCACGACCATCCGCCGCGCGATGAAGCGGGCGTCCTCGCCTCCCTCGAGCATGGCGGCGAGGTAGTAGACGGCGGCGTCGGGATCGCTGCCGCGCATCGACTTGATGAAGGCGGAGGTGAAGTCGTAGTGCGCGTCGCCGGCCTTGTCGTAGACGAGCGGCGGCTTGCGGGCTGCGTCCTCCACGTTCTCCGCGGTGATGGCCCCGTCGGCGGTCTCGCTCGCCAGCTCGACGATGTTGAGCGCGGTACGCGCGTCGCCGCCGGAGCGGTGTGCGATCAGCTCCACGACCTCGTCCGACGCCTCGCCGCCGACCTCGGCGAGCCCGCGGCGGACGACGAGGGCCATCTCCTCCGGGGTCAGCGTCTCGAGCTCATAGACCTGCGTGCGCGAGATGAGCGCGGAGTTGACCTCGTAGTACGGATTCTCGGTCGTCGCCCCGATCAACGTCAGGAGGCCCGACTCGACGCCGGGCAGCAACGCGTCCTGCTGCGCCTTGTTGAAGCGGTGGATCTCGTCGAGGAAGAGGATCGTCCGGGTTCCGGTCGTGCCGAGCCGCTCCTTCGCCCGCGCGAGCACCTCCCGCACGTCCTTCACGGTTGCCGACACGGCCGACAGCTCCTCGAACGCAGCCCCCGTCGACGCCGCCACGATCCGGGCGAGCGTCGTCTTGCCGCTGCCGGGCGGCCCGTAGAAGATCGAGGAGTGGACGCGGTCCTCCTCGATCGCGCGCCGCAGGGCCGAGCCCTCGCCCAGGACATGCTGCTGCCCGACGAACTCGGCGAGGGTCGAGGGCCGCAGGCGCTGCGCGAGCGGCGCGACCTCGCGCGCGTGCTGGTCGGCGGCGTCGGAGAAGAGATCCCCCACGTGGGAAGTATGCTCAGCTGCGTGCGTAGGCTCGACGGAGCACGCCCAGGAGCGAAGGCGCCGGCTTGGCCGGCGCCGTAGCGGGGAAGAACGTGGCCGGGTCCGTCGCCGACTCCTGGAGCGGCGCAACGTACGAGCGCATCGCCGAGACGTTCGCGCCGATCCACGATCGTGTCGTGGAGGCGCTGGCGATCGAGCCGGGCGAGCGCGTGCTCGACGTCGCCTGTGGCACCGGCGGCGTCGCCCTGCGGGCGGCCCGCGCAGGCGCGGACGTCGTGGGGATCGACATCTCCGCCGACCAGCTCGCGAAGGCGCGCCGGGCGGCGGACGCCGAGGGGCTCGCGATCCGGTTCGACGAGGGCGATTGCCAGGAGCTTCCGTACGCCGAGGCGGAGTTCGCTGTCGTGGTCTCCGTCTTCGGCGCGATCTTCGCTCCCGACCACACGCGCACGGCGGCCGAGCTGGTCCGCGTGTGCCGGCCAGGCGGACGGCTGGCGCTGACCGCCTGGCGGAAGGACGCGTGGTGGGACATCAATCGCAGGGCCGGCCGGCCCGTCACGTACGAGGCGCATGCGCCCGAGTGGGCGAAGGAGGAGCACCTCCGCTCGCTGCTCGGCGACGCGTTCGAGCTCGAGCTGCAGCCCGGTACGTGGCGAATCGAAGCGGTCTCGGCCGAAGAGCTCTGGGAGCTCGTCTCCTCGTCGATGCCGCCGCTGCATGCCTGGCTCGCGAGCGTCGACGACGAGGCGCGGGCGCATGCCGAGCGCGTCTATCTCGACTACCTCGCGGACGGCACGTTCGAACGCAGCTTCGTTCTCGTGCTGGGCAGGGGCCGGTGAGCCTCCGCGCAGAGGTCACGGATCTCCTCCAGCGGCTGATCCGCGTCGACACGACGAACCCGCCGGGGAACGAGACCGCGGCGGCCGAGCTGCTGCGCGACTACCTCCAGGGCAGCGGCGTCGAGTGCCGGCTGCTCGCGAGAGCGCCGGAGCGCGCCAACCTCGTGGCGCGCATCCCCGGCGGCGACGGCCCGTCCCTGCTCCTCCTTTCCCACACGGACGTCGTGCTCGCCGACCCGGCCGAGTGGACGGTGCCGCCGTTCTCCGGCGAGCTCCGGGACGGTCTCGTCTGGGGGCGGGGCGCCCTCGACATGAAGAGCCAGGTCGCGGCGAACGCCGTCGCGATCGCCTCCCTCGCGCGCGAGGGGTTCAAGCCGAGCGGCGACCTGATCTTCGCGGCGACCGCCGACGAGGAGGTCGGCGAGGGCTTCGGCCTCGAGTGGCTGTGCGACGCGCATCCGGATGCCGTGCGCTGCGACTTCGCGATCAACGAGGGCGGCGGCGAGCGGATCGAGCTCGCGGACGGACGGCCGATCTACGTGGCGACCGTCGCGGAGAAGATGACCGCGCCGTTCCGGTTGCGGGTGCGCGGCCGGTCGGGGCACGCCTCGATGCCGGGCATCGCCGACAACGCGCTCGTCAAGGCGGCCCGCCTGATCGAGCGAATCGCCGCCTTCCGGCCGGAGCCGCAGCTCGGCCCGGAGGCGGAAGCCTTCCTGTCCGCCGTGGTCGGAGCGGTGCCGCCGCCCCAGCAGGCCGTCGAACGGACGCGCGAGGTCACCTCGGCCGGCGCCGCCGTCGTGGAGGCGCTCCTCTCCGCCACCTTCGCGCCGACGATGATCTCCGCCTCGCTGAAGCGGAACGTGATCCCGGCGGTCTGCGACGTCGAGGTGGACTGCCGGCTCCTGCCGGGCCAGCACCCCGAGCACGTCGAGCCGGTCATCCGGGCGGTGCTCGGCGGCGACATCGACTACGAGCTCGAGTGGACCGAGGAGGCGCGCGGCGGCACCCGCTCGCCGCTCGACACCCCGCTGTGGCAGGCGCTCGAGCAATGGGTCGCCGAGACCGAGCCGGGAGGCGGCGCTGCCCCGCTCGCGTGCGTCGGGTTCACGGACAGCCACTGGCTGCGCGAGGCGTTCGGCGCCGTGGCGTACGGCTTCTTCCCCTCGACGGGCGAGCTGCCCGCGGAGGTCGCGACGTCGCTCGTCCACTCGGCGGACGAGCGCATCCCGGTCTCCGATCTCGAGCACGGCGTCAGCTGGCTGCGGTACGCCGCACGGTCCGTGCTCGCCTGAGTCGAGCCGACTACTCTTCGGACGCGGTGGCGAAGAAGGAGAAGATCCGGCTCGGCGGCATGGCGCTCGCGAACGGCGTGCTCGTGCACGGCCCGAACTCGTGGGCGTGCGCGATCCGGGACGAGAAGGGGCGGATCGAGGTTGCGTCGGCGCGCAAGCGCCTACGCGCGGCGCGCATCGAGAGTCCGCTCCTGCGCGGCCCGGCCAGGCTTGCGGAGGCGATTGCGCTGCTGCCGATGGTGAAGAGGAAGCTGCCGGCGGCGCGGCTGCCGCTCGAGAGCCCCCGCATGCTCGCGACGATGCTGGGCGCGGCCGTCTTCGTCCGCGGTCTGCGCGAGTCGGGGCTGCGCCCGGTGGCGCGCGAGCTTCTCGCTGCGCTTGCGTCGATGGCGCCGGCGGTGCTCGCGCTGCGCGGCGGCGAGCTCGCGGCCTACCACGGCGCCGAGCACATCTCGATCGGCACCTACGAGCACGGCAGGGGCGCGACGCGCGAGCACGAGCGCTGCGGCGGGCACCTCGTCGGGCCGCTCCTGGTCACCTCCGCGGTCGGCAACGGCCTCGCGGGACTCGCGCCGGACAGGCACCGGCGCCAGGCCCAGGCCGCCGCGCAGCTCGGCGCGATCGCGGCTGCGACCGAGATCTTCGGCTGGATGGCGCGCAATCCGGCGCATCCGCTCTCGCGCGCTCTTTCGCTGCCGGGGCACGAGCTCCAGCACCGCTTCTCGACGGCAGAGCCGAGCGCAGCGCAGCTCGAGGTGGCCGAGGCGGCGCTGCGGGCGTGCCTCGAGCTCGAGCATGCCGCCGCCAGGTAGGCAGCGCCTGGCCCCCGAGGTCTTCGACCTCCCCGTGGAGAAGATGCGCGCGGGCTGGTACACCGACGCGTACTTCAACCACGCGCGCGCCACCCTCCTCGCCGACGGCCGCCAGCCGAACGTCGTCGTCCAGGTCTTCCAGAAGAACCACGCCTGGCTCGGCGGGATGGACGAGGCGATCGCGATCCTGCGGGTCTGCTCCCACGAGCCCGACGCGCTCACGATCCGCGCTCTCCACGACGGCGACCGGATCGCGCCGTGGGAGACCGTTCTGACGATCGAGGGCGACTACACGACGTTCGCCCACCTCGAGACCGTCTACCTCGGCGCGCTCGCCCGCCGCACGCTGATCACGACGAATGTCGTGCGGGTGCTGGAGGCGGCGAACGGCAAGCCGATCATCTTCATGCCGGCCCGCTTCGACCACCAGCGCGTCCAGGCCGGCGACGGCTACGCCGCGTATGTCGCCGGCCAGGTCACCGGCTTCGAGATCGGCGTCACGAGCGACGAGCAGGCGTCCTGGTGGGGCGGGCGGGGGATCGGCACCGTGCCGCACGCGCTGATCGCCTCGTACGGCGGGACACCGTCCTCGCGGCGCGGAAGTTCGCCGAGTGGGCTCCCGCGGACATGTCGGTCACCGTGCTGGTGGACTTCGAGAACGAGTCGGTGCGGACGGCGCTCGAGGTGGCCGAGGCGCTCGGCGACCGGCTCTGGGGCGTCCGGCTCGACACCTCCGAGACTCTCGTCGACCGCTCGCTGTGGGAGGAGATGGGCGAGTTCCGGCCGACCGGCGTGAACGAGCAGCTCGTCCGGAAGGTGCGCGGCGCGCTCGACGGCGCCGGCTTCGAGCGGGTTCGCATCGTCGCCTCCGGCGGCTTCACCGTGGAGAAGATCCGCGACTTCGAGGAGCGCGGGGTTCCCGTCGACGCGTACGGCGTCGGCTCGTCGCTGATCCGCGGCGCCAACGACTTCACGGCCGACGTGGTCATGACGGAGGGCAAGCCGTCGGGCAAGGTCGGCCGCAAGCTGCGCGCCAACCCGAGGCTCGAGCCCGTCGAGTGAGGGTCGTGCCCGTCACCGCCGAGCGGTGGGACGACTTCGTGGCGCTCTTCTCCCGTCCCGGCCCGCGCGGCGGGATGCGGAACGTGCCCGCCTACGGCTGCTGGTGCATGTACTGGCGCGACCGCTCACTCGAGCACGGCGAGCCGAAGAAACGCGCGATGGAGGAGATCGTCCGCGCCGGCCGCGAGCCGGGCCTGCTCGCGTACGACGACGACGGCGAGCCCGTCGGCTGGGTCTCGCTCGGCCCGCGCGAGGACTTTGCGGCCCTCCTGCGCTCGCCCCAGTACCGGCCGCGCGAGCCCGGCGGTGGGGACTCGGTGTGGTCGCTCGTCTGCTTCACCGTCGACAGGAACGCGCAGCGGCAGGGAGTCGCGCGGGCCCTGCTCGCAGCGGCGGTCGAGCACGCGTTTGCGCACGGTGCGAGCTCGCTCGAGGCGTACCCGCACAAGACGGAGCGCGTGAACTACATGGGCCACCTAGGTCTGTTCGAGGAGGCCGGCTTCGTGCCGGTGCGCGAGACGAGCAAGCGCGTCGTGATGCGGCTCGAACGCTGACGAGTACCCTTGCCTCGATGCCGATCGCCTCTCTCGTCACCGCCCGCACCTGAGCGTACGACCACGCCGAGCGTGTCTCGGCGGCGCTGCAGCAACAGGAGCTGCGCAACCGGCTGCGCGACGCCGCGGCGGCGGACACGGTGCCTGCGACCCGGCCGCGCTCGCGCCTTCGTCGCCTGGGCCTAGCGTTCGCGAAGACCTGAGTCAGGATCCCAGAGGCGGAAGCCGCCGACGAACGCGTTCTCGTTGGCCCCGCGCCGACAGCCGGGCGGCAGCTCGTCGAGCTCGTCGATGCCGCCGCCGCCGAGCACGACCTCGTCCGGCTGCATCGCGGCGGTGAGCCGCTCGACTGTCTCGAACACCGCCTTCCGCCACTTCTTCTTGCCGAGCTTCTCGAGCCCGCGCTCGCCGACGTAGTCCTCGAACGTCTTCTTGCGGAACGGGAGGTGGCCGAGCTCGAGCGGCTCGATCACCCCGTCGGCGATCAGCGTCGAGCCGAGCCCGGTGCCGAAGCCGAGAAAGAGCATGCGGCCGCCTTCGTAGCTCCCGACCGCCTGCATGACGGCGTCGTTGACGAGCTTCGTCGGCTTGCCGAACGCCCGCTCGTAGTCGAACGCGACCCAGCCCTCGCCGAGGTTGACGGGCTCGGCGACGACCTTGCCGCCTCGCACCGGCGCCGGGATGCCGACGGACACGACGTCCCACGCCCAGCCGTCGACCGCCTCCAGGACTCCGGCGACCATCTGCTCGGCCGTCAGCGAGGGGCCGGACTCGAAGCGGCGCCGCTCGCTCTCCTTCGAGGTGAGCGCCTTCACGTGCGAGCCGCCGACGTCGACGGCGAGGACGATCCGGTCCGTGGCCACGGAGGTGTCTTAGCATCGGTCGGCGTGGCGATCCAGGTTTCCGTCATCGGCAGCGGCGCGGAGCGCGAGGAGCAGGCCGAGGTCGTGGGGCGGCTGCTCGCAGAGCGCGGCGCGACGGTCGTGACCGGTGGGCTCGGCGAGGTGATGGCCGCAGCCGCCCGCGGCGCGAAGCGAGCAGGGCGTCTCGACGTCGATCAGGT